>JAYSUY010000143.1:0-2258 GCA_043718855.1 Saprospiraceae bacterium
TCGAAGCCGCCGCCGAAGAACTCGAACATCAGGCCGCCGCTCCACAGCAGTTGCTCGTTGAGCGGGCGGTCTTTGCCGATGAGGGTCGCGTCATCGAAGTATCCAATGTCGAAGTAGGGGCGGATTGGCAGGTCGAGCGGGAGTTTTTGCGGCAGATCGGCTTTCAAGTTGAGCGCGAGCAGGTAGTTGTTGGAGTTGCCGATCACCCCGGCGAAAGGCGAGCCGAACGCTCCTTTGAAGCCGCCCTCTGTCTGGCTCACTTGCCTGCCGAAAAAACTCGTGCCGCCTGCACGGGTCAGGAAAACTTGGTCAAATTTGTAGTCGTTGAAGGCTTGCGGGTTGAGCGCGAAGGCTGTTTCCTCCACCGAGCGGTTGCGCTGGGTTGTTTGCAAAAAAGCCCCAACAAAGGCCCGCGCCGTCACCTTCCGTCCCTGTTTGTAATAAAACTTTTGCTGCCACTCCGCCGAACTGCGTACATAATTGGCTGGACGGTCGAAAGCATCACGGTATTTGGGCTGTGTTTCCACTGTGATTTTGAATTTGTACGGATTGGGCAAGGCCCGCTGTTGGCCTTCATACCGCAGTTCATGGAAGGTGTTGTACCGCCATTTTTTTCCCGAAAAAACGCCCGACGGAAAATCGCCCTCGTGCCGCCCGATGAAGAAAGTCCTGAAGTTCAGGGCATGGCTGAACGACCGCGAGCCGCTGCGCAACTCTGCCCGCAACTTGGGTGTCACCCGCCAAAATGAGGAGTAGTACTTGTCCTCGGTGTTGTAATCGAAGTCGAAAGTCTTGGCATTCAGGCCGATGGTCAGTTTTGGCACCAAGCCGCCGGGGTAGATTTTGTAGCCCACATCGGCCATACCCACCAAGCGGCGGCTGCCCAGCGCATAGCCCGGCAGCAGGTAGTACTGCAACCGGCGGGGCGGCATGGGGGCGTTGTAAATCGCCACGCCGACCATGGGCTTGTTCACATCCCAGCCCAGCCAGGGCGTGATGGTGAGCCTGTTGCGGCTCGTGTTCTGAAAGATCGTGATTGGCCGCACGTCCAGCGGGCGGAAGCCGGGCAGCAGGCCACTGGTGCGGCGGACGTTGTTTTTTCGGTTGAGGTCGAGCGCAACGCGCTCGTAGTCAATGATAAACTGGTCGGCCTCTACCGCTGGGAAAGTCAGTTCGCCCGGCGCGGCGTACCACTGGGTCTGCACCGGCTGGCCGTTTTTCAGGGCCGTGACGGAGAAGGGCGCAGGAAGTTTGCCCCGGTTGGCCACTTCGACTTCCCAACTGCCGCGCTCGCGCTGTGGCTCCCCCGCTTCGGTTTCGCCGTCGCTTTTTTCCACCTCGGTTAGTTTAAAATCCGCCTGTTTTTGAGTTTGCATCGCGTCGAACCACCAGCCGACCTCTTGCTCCGTCAGCCCGGCTTTTATCCAAGCGGCCCGCAGGTCTTTCGGATAGGGGTGGCGAAATTGCCAGTCGCGCCAGTACCCCTGCATGGCGCGGTCGAAGCGTTCGGTGCCGATGGATTTTTCTAACCACTTGAGGCACAGCGCGGTTTTCATGTACACCTGCAAGCCGTAGGCAATGGGCGCGAAGTCGTCGGAGTGCGAGTCGGGTGGCGTGTCCTTGCGGTCGCGGGCCAGCAGGAGGTAGCCATTTTCGAGTACGGAGCCACTTTTTTCGGGATTGAACAGCCATTTTGGCAATTCCAATGCCTCGTAGTTGCCGTAGTACTGCTCCATGTAGCGGGTCTCGTAGTAGGTGTTCAGGCCCTCGTCCATGAAGGGGTGTTCGCGCTCGTTGCTCGCCAGCACACCGTAAAACCAGTTGTGGCCCACCTCGTGGGTGATCACATCGTCCAAATCCTTGCCGTTGCCGGAGTTGCCGATCATCGTGATCATGGGGTACTCCATGCCGCCGCCCGCGCTGAGGGCGGAGTGGACGGCGGTGGCCTGCGGCCAGGGGTACTCGCCTACTTTTTCGGAGTAAAATTCGACAGCGCGGCGGACGTAAAACGCGCCTTTTTTCCAGATTTCGGCCTCTTCGTTGGGGAACATGGCCCAGCAATCTACCGTGCGGCCAGAGGCGAGGCGGGCGGTGTCTTTGAGGACAAAAAATCGCTTATCGGCAAACCACGCGAAGTCGTGGACGCGCTCGGCGGTGTAGCGGATGGTTTTCATGGTAGCGGCAGACGGCAAGAATGGGTCGCTTTTTTTGCCTTTTTTCTTGCTTGGCTTAGTGAGGGGGTGACTTGAAGTCACCCC
>JAYSUY010000144.1:0-2258 GCA_043718855.1 Saprospiraceae bacterium
CTCATCCACCATTCGGTGAGCATACGGCCCACCAAAACAGCGGTGAATACAGAACTCAAAATACCCCAGAACAGCACCACGCCGAAGCCCTTGATCGGGCCAAGACCGAAATACATCAGCACACAAGCCGTGATGATGATCGTCACGTTGGCATCAATCAGTGCAGTCAAAGCGCGGGTAAAGCCAGTCGCAACCGCTTTCGACATCTCCATCCCGTTGCGCAACTCCTCTCGGATGCGCTCGTAGATGACTACCTGAGCGTCCACCGCCGTAGCCAGCGTCAGTACGATGCCCGCGATACCAGGCAAGGTCAGTACCGTGCCGTAGTTGGCCAAGATACCGAGGATGAAAAAAATGTTGGCCAACATGGCGACCACGCTGATCCAACCGCCCCGGTTGTAGTACACCACCATGAAAGCGCAGAGGAAAATGACCGCCAGCACCATCGTGAGGAGTGATTTCTGGATGTTGTCAGCACCGAGCGAGGGGCCAACTTGACTCTCCTGCACGATGCGGGTACCTGCGGGCAACTGGCCCACTTGCAGGATGCTTGACAAGTCTTTGGCTTCATCGAGCGAGAAGTTGCCCGTGATTTGGGTGTTGCCGCCCGTGATCGGGTTAATCACGCGGGGAGCACTCACCACCTCATTGTCCAGTGCGATGGCCACCTCGCGGTTGCCCGCTTTGTAGGCTTCGGTGGTCATATCGGCCCAAATTTTTGCGCCGTCGTTGTTCATTGCAAGGCTCACCGTGATTTCGCCGCTCGTAGGATCGGGCTGCTCGCTGGCGCGAGTCACCACCGAGCCGTTCAGGCGAGCTACTTCGCTGCCGCGATATTTCTTGATGCCATAGAGCTGGTATTTGCCTGCCACCATGGAGCCTTCCTGCTCATTGTTCGGGTTGGCTTCCACGGGCTTCTGGCTCCAGCGGAATTCGAGGTCAGCCGGGAACATCGCCTTAATCTCCTTGCGGGCCAAGTAGAGGTCAATTTGACTTATCTTGTTTTTGTCGGCATAAGCCAGTTCTGAAGCACGCGGGTCGCCCATCACCAACAATTTAAGCAGCGGACCGCCAGTAGAGTCTGTGGACATCACCGGCTCTTTCAACACCATTACTTTTTGTTGGGTTTCGTCGGGCTTGCCATCTGCTCCGAGCGGGTACTCGTAGAAGGTGTCTTTTGCAGCCACGGGCGTTTTCAAAGTATCAATGCCTGACTCAATGAGTTTCAAGCGGGCATCAGCCGAAATAAAACCCTGCTGCACACCTGGGTCACCGAGGCGGTAGGTGTCCCAAAACTCAAGTTTGGCCGAACTGGTGAGCATCTCACGGGCACGCGCCGGGTTGTCAATGCCGGGCAATTCCACCAGAATCAGGTCACGGGCTGCATCAAGACTCACGTTGGGCTGCACCACACCGAGTTTATCGATACGCTTTTTGAGCAGATCGTAAGTTTTGGTCACAGCGCCATTGGCTGCTGTGCGGATCGTGTTGAGCGCATCAGCATCTGGAACACCGGCTTTGATGCCGCTCACCGCTTCGTTGCGAGAGAAAATGGAAGCCAACGTCGCGCCATTGCTTGTTTCCCTCCAAGCCTGATTGAACAGCGTGATGTAGTTCGCCTGCTCCGTTTTCTGGCGTTCGCTGGCTTTGTCGAGCGCAGCGATGAAATTCGGATCGGTGCTGTTGCCAGAGAGGTTCTTGAGGAAGTCGCGCAGGTCAACTTGGAGCAGCACACTCATGCCGCCTTTCAGGTCGAGTCCCATCGCCAACTGGCTCTTTTTCAAGTCTGTGTAGGTGAACTGCTTGATGAGCGGTATCGTGAATACCGTCTCGGTAGACATCGAATCCAAGAACCGGGCGTAGTAGGTACGCTCATTAATTTTGGGAGTTTTTGGGTTTTTAGCCACAACCTCCAGGTTTTTGGCCACCATCTCTTTGGCATACTGATTGGCTGCATTCTCCACTTTATTGGTCGGGAGAATGAGCAAATACTGATACAAGCACACTATCGTGAGTGCTATCAGGAAAAATCGAACAACGCCTTTGCCTTGCATAAAAAACTGTCGTGCGTAAATGAATGAGCAGAATAAGGTTTCAAAAAAAGTGCGCAAATGTAGAAAGATTGGGCAAACCACAACGCCAAACCTCCACCTTTCTAAAAAATATCACCTTCTCTCATCTCCGAGACGATTGTTTTATACGGATTCAGAGCCTCAAACTACCCACATCGCTTGCCAGGGCAAACGCACCAAATTTTG
>JAYSUY010000145.1:0-6165 GCA_043718855.1 Saprospiraceae bacterium
GCCTCAAAAGTCAGATCCACCAAAGGTCTCATCCTTCATGTATTCGGTGCTGTCGCAGCAGCAGCCCTACATTGGCTTTTTTAACCCATTATTCGCATAGTTATGAGGTAGGCGTTATGAGGTGCGCTCGGCATAACTCATAACTCCTACCTCATAACTCCTTTTTTACACCAAAAAACTGACGGTTTGCAGCAAATTCTGAATCCAAAAAAGTGACTTGGCCGTGTATTTCCAGAGCGGTGCTTTTTCGGGTTGCAGTGTCAGGCTGTTGTTGTTCAGGTCAACGTCGAGGCCGATTTTTTGCTGCGGGTCTATCTGCGCCGACACCACTTTGGAGCCGCCCGTGAACTCAAATGTCTTCGCCCCCTCCTCGCCCGACCAGTGCAGCGTCTGTGCAGAGCCGTCCTCAAAAGTCACCAAAATCTCCACCGGAAACACCCAGTCGCCCTTGCGCTGCACCTCCACTTTGGAGCGCCTTGCCCGCTCCCCCGTCCCGTCCTGATGGGTAAATCCTGTGGCGCTGTTTCCAAAAACACCCTGCGTCGCGGGCAGTTCTTCGTTGGAAATGTGCGTCACCGCGTAGTCCAGCACCACCGCGCCGTAGATGCTTTTTTCAAACAAGCCATACACCTGCTGCGCAAACGCCGAGTCCTGCCCAGCCGCCAGCCCAGCCTTCAAAATCGCCATGAAATCGCTGCCCTTCGGGTGCCGAAATTTCCACTTCTCGAAGTAAGTCCGGATGATGTCGTCCATTTTTTCGTCGCCGACCAACGACTGCACCGTGCGGAGCGTCGTGGCTGTTTTGCTGTAAATCAACGCTTTAAAATTGGAATCCGTAAAATACCACCCCGGTCTCGCCACCGTGCCTTCGCGCGGGTTCGCCATCGTGGTGTACTCCAAGCGGGTCAGTTCGCGGTTGTCAAATCGGTAGCCGAACACATCCACCAGCGACCGTTTCTGGCCGAAAGCGGCATCAATGATCCGGTCCTCAAAATAGGTGACAAAACCCTCGTCGAGCCAAGCCTCCTCCTTTTCGTTGGAAGCGACCATGCCCATAAAGTATTGATGCACAAACTCGTGCACCACCAGTGACTCGGTGATGCGGATGTTGGAGGGCATCCCGTAGAACGTGCCAACGGTGATCAAAGTCGGGTATTCCATCAGCCCGGAGCGCAGCCCGTGAAACGGCGGATCCACCACCGTGATGCTCGGGTACGGATATGGCCCGACGTGCCGCTCCATGTATTCGAGGGCAAATTTGAGGGCGTGGATGTAGCGCGGCCCCAGCGCAGCGTGTTCGGGCGTGATCAGCAGGCGGATGTGTACATCGGTGCCTTGCCAGCCGTCAGCAATGCTTTGGCGGGTGAATCGGTCTTCATGCACCGTGAATCGGGGGTACACCGACCAAGCAAAATCAATCACGTCCTCCACATGGTAGTGCCGGGTAACAGTGCCGTTGCCGTTGTTTTTTTCGCTCACCATGCAGCCCGATGCGCCCATCACGAACTTGTCGGCGGCGGTGATGTGGACATCGTACACCCCAAAATCGGCGTAAAACTCGGTGGTGCGGAAAAACTGGTGACAGTTCCAGTCCCACTGCCCGGCCTTGTTCGGCTCCCACACGCCCAACTGCGGGAACCAGTGGCAAAACAGGTAAAAATCCTTGCTGTGCCCAGCGCGAGCAATGGTTTTGGGCATTTTGGCCCGCCATGTCAGGTGAAAAACGGCGGTCTCGCCCGGCGCGATGGCCCGATCCATGGGCACTTCCAGCACCGATTGGTCGCCAGCGTTGCCGTCGTCTAATTGGACGTGGCGCATCTGGCCGCTCAAATCTGCGCCGCCTTCGCGCTCGATTTTCTGAATGTCCACCCAGCCCCACTCGTCTTGTGTCCGGTTGATGAAACTTTGCCCGAAAATATGGGCCGCGCCTTTCAAAAAAGAGGACTCCGTATTTTTGAACGCATTGAGGTACAGGTACATCCGCAGTTCTCGGATCGGCACGGGCGACTGGTTGGTGAAGCGGATGGTCTGCGTGGCCTCGATGGTTTTGGTCGCGTCATCAAGTGTCACCCGAATATCATAATTCGCCGGGCGGGGGCTGAGCGCCTGCCGAAGGAAGGGGTCGCATTGCGCGGAGCCGTTTTCGCGGGTCAGCAAGAGCAGGAAAAAGAGAAAAAAAGAGCGAAACTGGGCGGGCATGGTGCTTTTTTCAGGTAAACAATGAAAGCACACAAAGGACGGAAGAAAATTTGAGGTGGATGTTGGCTAAGCCTCGACAGTAATTTCTCCCCGGTCAACATCAATGCAAAACTTCCGCTTTCGCAAAAAGTCCAATCCCAGCACGCCGTCGTATTCTGGGGTAATGCCGTGTGCGATGAAATCGTAGGCGGAAACTACTAGCCCGGTTTCTCGGACACCCAGCACATCAACGGACTGTAGGCGGTAGTTTTCCACAAAAATCACCCCGTTTGATGTCTCGACCATGCTTTTGCCAAGCGATTGGTCAATCGAAAACCCGAACATCATCAGCATATTTTTGTCGAGCGTGGTCTGCGAAGCGGCGGTGTCCACCGCGAGGCTGAGCGTGAAAGCGTCGTTGATAAAAGCATCCACCAAAATGACACCTTCCTCGTCGGGGATTGGGAAAGTCGTTTTCTTCATGGAATATCACGCGGTTTTGAGTTTCCGAAGAATGCCCAACCGATGGATACTCGGCAATTTCCCCGTAAAAATGACTCGATAATTGGCGTAGCCGCCAATGACATCCCGGCCTTGAATGGTCAGTTCTTTTTTGTCTTTGTGGTGAAGCAGAACGATGCCGCCCATTACCTCCATGTTGTTCATCACGGGGTTGGCGAGCAGCACCCATTCGTTGGGGTGCTTTTTGCGGATGGTGGAGATGGCTATCGAGCGCATGGAGTGAAATTTTGTACAAAGTTAAGGTAGAGCCAACATCGTGTCCCTCATTTTTTCCTTTTCAAGGTTTTTGCAATAGCCTCTTGCGCAAGCCCCTCCATCACTTTGTAGCCCGCCACACTGGGGTGTACGCCATCTTCGGCCATGTCGGGACTCATGCCGTTCTGCTCATTTTTCATGGCGGTGTGGTAGTCGAGGTAGGTCAGTTTGTTTTTCCCCGCATAATCTTTGATGGCGGCGTTCAACTGGACAATTTTTTCAGCCACCTGCGTCACTTCCTTATGCCACGAAAATCCGGTGGCTGGATGGACAGAAGCCAGAATCACCTTGATATCGTTCGCCCGAGCCAATTCGACCATGGAAATGATGTTGCCCAGCGTGGTCTGCTGGTCGTACGGGCCGGTGTTTTCGGCTACGTCATTGATGCCCGCGTTGATTACCACGATTTCGGGTTTCAAATCCAGTACATCCTGCCGGAAACGCAGCACCATCTGTGGGGTGGTTTGCCCGCTGATGCCCCTTCCGATGTACGGGTTTTGGCGAAAAAGATCGGGGTTGAGGTACACCCAGTTCTCGGTGATGGAGTTGCCCATGAACACCACGCGGTGCTCGTCTGGTTTGGGCGCGGGTACTTGTTGGTTGGCCGCGCGGTATTTGGCGAGGTTGGCCCAGTCGTTTTGCATACGCAGGAAGTTTGTTTTTTGAGTCAGGAAGGATTCTCGGTCTGTTTTCCATTCAAAAGGAGCGGGTCGCTGCGTCAGCCCATGCAGTTTCAGCCAATCTTCCAGCCGCTCAGTCCAAGTATCGGTGGGCAGTTTTTGCTGGTTCATTCCGAAGCCATGACCCCCTTTTTCGTACAAATGCAACTCGGCGGGTTGGCCCGCTGCCTGCCATTTGGTGTACAAATGCACACTGTGTGGCGCAAACCCCAGCGGGTCGTCGCTGGCGGCTGCGATGAAAATGGGCGTTCGCGCAGCGGGGACTTCCGAGCCGATGATCGCGGGTTCGTAGGCATAAAACGGCGCGACAAAATTGGGGCGGCTGTCGTCTTGGGCATTGTACACCACCGACATGGTGAGGGTGCCGCCAGCCGAAAAACCCAGGAATCCGATGCGATCAGGAGCCACGCCGAGCGCCTGTGCGTGGGTGCGGATGTAGCGCACGGCAGCCAGCCCGTCCTGCATGGCGAGCGGCACCACCGGGGCGTTTTCGGCATCCAAACTTTTGGAATCCCTCATCTTGGGCAGCAACTCTTCCGTCGGGTCGTCTGTCGCGGTTTTCACCACCCGGTACTTCAACACAAACGCCGCAATGCCTCTGGACACCAGCCATTTTGCTACGTCAAATCCCTCACTGTCAATGGATAGCGTGTGAAACGCGCCGCCGGGTGCAATGATGACCGCTGTGCCAGTCGCCACCGCAACATCGGGCAAAAAAGCGGTCAGGGTTGGGCTGGAAACGTTGTACACCACCCGGGTGCCGTAGCGGTTGGGCGGGCTGGTTTTTTCTTCCCAGTTCCAAGTTTCGGAGCCGGGCGCGGGGCCTTCGTAGAGGCGGATGACGGTCTGGGCGTTGGTCAGGGTGAGGGTGAGGACGCAGAGGAGGAGGGGGAGGAATTTGCGAAGCATGAAAGTAGCGGTGGGTGGCGGCTTTTTGTTACAGAGTGAGCAATGCGGGGCAAATATCCACATCTAGGCCGTTGAAGAGAAAAGAAAATCCGCCGCATCTTTGCCAATAAGGACTGGAAATGTAAAAAGCATGATGCCAGGTGTCGCTCGCCTTTTGCAGGTGTACATTTTGCGGTTTTGCCCCTTGCCCCTTGCCCTTTGAACCAACCCCCCGCTCCCCTGTTTAGCGCACTTATGCGCCACCTATCCTACCTCAACAAGTTTTTCTGGAAATACCGCTACCGCTTTGCACTGGGCATTTTGTTCGTCGGCTTGGCCAACTGGTTCAGGGTGTGGCAGCCGCAGGTTATCCGCATGGCACTCGACACGGTGGTAGAGAAAGTGCAGTTTTACAAGGAGCATGGCGGCATCGGGGCGCACCCGGAGGCATTTCAGGAACTCGGCAACCAGATCGCGTGGTTCGGCTTGGCTGTCATCGGCTTGGCTTTGATGATGGGCGTGTTCATGTTTTTCATGCGCCAGAGTATCATCGTGATGAGCCGCCTGATCGAGTACGACATGCGCAAGGAACTTTTTGGCCACTACGAGACGCTCGACACGGCTTTTTACAAGCGAAATGCCACCGGCGACCTCATGTCGCGCATCTCGGAGGACGTATCGAAAGTACGGATGTACGTCGGCCCGGCCGTCCTCTACGGCCTCGATCTGGTGTTTTTGTTCGCCCTCACCATCGGCTCCATGCTGAGGGTTAGCGTCACGCTCACACTCTGGTCGCTGCTGCCGCTGCCCTTCCTCAGCATCTCCATCTACTGGGTCAGTACGCTCATCAACAAGCGAAGCGAGCGCATTCAGCAGCAACTTTCGGTACTCACCAGCACCGCGCAGGAAGTATACAGCGGCATCCGGGTGGTAAAAAGTTACGCCCAAGAGCAGGCGATGGGGAATTGGTTTGCTGACCAGAGCGAAGAATACCGCCAGCGCTCGCTGCGCCTGATCCGGGTGGACGCTTTCTTTTTCCCGCTCATGGCCCTGCTCATTGGCACCAGCATCATCATTACGGTGTACGTCGGCGGCTTGCTCACGATACAGACCGCAGGCCTGCCCGAAGGCGCACCGGGCAAGATCACGCCGGGCAACATCGCGGAGTTCGTAATTTACATCACCATGCTCACCTGGCCGGTCACGGCCATCGGCTGGATCGCCTCGCTCACCCAGCAGGCCGCCGCTTCGCAGAAACGCATCAATGAGTTTTTGGGGACGAAGCCGACTATTGGCTCTTGGCCGTTGGCTGTTAGCCATTGGCCTTCCGAGCAGCCAACAGCCAACAGCCAACAGCCAACGGTCAATAACAGCCAACAGCCTCTACACGGCCACATCATTTTCCAAAACGTCACCTTCGTCTATCCCGACACTGGCATTAAAGCCCTTGACAACGTGTCGTTTGAGGTGTTGACCGGCCAGAAAATGGCCCTCATCGGGCGCACCGGCAGCGGCAAAACCACCATCGCCGAACTGCTCGTGCGGATGTACGACGTGACCGAAGGCCGCATCCTGATCGACGGCATCGACATCCGCCGCTTCACGCGCGAGAGTCTGCGCCGCGCCATCGGCATCGTGCCGC
>JAYSUY010000146.1:0-2256 GCA_043718855.1 Saprospiraceae bacterium
TCGCGGCCATGCTGCCGAGTTTGCTGCCGATCTTGCCGCCTATGGGGCCGCCGAAGAAGCCGCCGACCACTTTGCCGGCTATGGGCAGGCCGATTTTGGCGACGCTTTTCAGTCCGCCGATGAGGGAGCGTCCCACATTGGAGCGGGCGAACTTGGACACTCCGCGCCCTACACGGCTGACTAATTTGCCGAAAAATTGGTCCAACTCGGCTTCGTTGGTGACGGCGAGCAGCTCGGAGGCCATCTCGTACTCCATCTGTTCGTACTGTTCGTGGGAGAGCTCGTGGTCGTACTCGCCTTCGTCGGCCCACTCGCCCTCCCACTCGCCTTCGCCTTCGCTGTCCCATTCGCCTTCGCCTTGTTGGGCGTACTCCTGGGCGTACTCGTTGGCGGGGCTGAACGGAGGGTATTCGCCCTCGTTGAGGTAGCCATATTCCTGGCCTATGTCCTCGTTCAGGATTCGATCCATGTTGTGCATAGCAGAAAAAATTCGGGTTAATGATTGTTGTGAAATCAAAGCATGCTGTGCCAATACAGAGGCAATCGGGGTGCCGAAAAACCTAAGTGACTGATTGTCAATGGGGACAAGAAATGCTGGCGAAATTATTTTCGGAAAGGGGGGAAATGGGCGGCGGCGGGCGAAAAAAAATTCAGTGGATTGGGAGACCTGCGCATTCGTCTCTGAGTAGATCGGGCTGGCTGTTATTTGAGTGGCTTTCGGCAAACATGGGACACAAATTTTTCCCCCATATTTGGAAACACGCAGCCCATTCCTACCTTTGCGCACCTTTTTTAACAGCCTCTTAAACCTTAACCGGACAATGCAGAATTTAGGCTTCATCTAAATAGGTTGGTTTTTGGTAAGTTCGCTTGGTTACAAAAAGGCCGTTTCTACCTTTGCCCTGACAAAACACTGACACGTCAAGTAATTTTAGGAAACACCGAATCAGTTGGGCTTCGGCCCAGAAAAGAGAAAATAAACTCCGCTACGATATGTTGTTGAAACGCATTTGTTGGGTTTTCACGCTTGTTCTTGCCGCTACATTATCCCTGTACGCAGGGCCTACCGCAGAGGCTGGCAAAGAACTTTTCATCGCTAACTGCGCCTCCTGTCACAACAAGAACATGAAAGACAACCTCACCGGACCGGCTCTGGGCGGTGTGGAGGAGCGTTGGTCGGCCTATCCGCGCAAGGACTTGTACGCTTGGATTCGCAACTCACAAGCATCTATCGCTTCGGGCCATCCCCGCGCTGTGGAATTGTGGGCCAAGTGGAAGCCGACGCTGATGAACAACTTCACGGCACTGACTGATGAGCAGATCGAGAGTACGATCCTGTACATCAATGAGCAGTACACGAAAGGGCCAGTGATCGTTAATGGAACTACCCCTGAAAAAGAGACCAAAAAAGAATCCGGCACTCCTTGGATGTTCATAGGCGTTGCCCTTTTCCTTGCCCTACTGGCTTTCGCGCTGATGCGCATTGTGGACAACCTGAGCAATGTGGCACGGGTGCAAGCAGGCGAGCGGCCTTACAACCGTACTTGGCTCACTGCCCTCACTTCCAAAGGTTTCATCGCCTTCACGGTGTTTGCACTGACCCTCATTTTTGGCTACAAAACGGTGGACAATGCCACGCGTATGGGCCGTGAGCAGAACTACGAGCCAGACCAGCCGATCAATTTTAGCCACAAAATCCACGCAGGGCAAAATAAAATTGACTGCCAATACTGCCACGACACCGCACGCCGCTCCAAACACGCTTCTATACCGGGTGCCAACACTTGCATGAACTGCCACTCGGCGGTAAAAAAAGGTACCATCAGCGGCACCAGCGAAATCACCAAAATTTACGCTTCCATCGGCTTCGACCCCATCACCAGCACTTATATCGCTGGCTATGAGGATAAAAGTGATAAGGAAATCGAAGGCCTCTACAAAAAGTGGATTGGTCAGGAATATATGGCAGCCAATACGCTCACCGCTTTGGATGAGAACGGCCTTATGGTCGTGCAGAATCAATGGGACGGCATCGTGAAGGCGCTCAAGAACGACTCGAACGGCAAGATTCAAGGCCCCATCGAGTGGGTACGCATCCACAACCTGCCCGACCACGCTTACTTCAACCACGCACAGCACGTCGCTGTCGCTCAAGTCCAATGCCAGAAGTGCCACGGCCCAGTGGAGGAGATGGCCGTGGTGTACCAGTTTTCCACGCTCGGCATGGGCTGGTGTATCAGCTGCCACCGCGAGACG
>JAYSUY010000147.1:0-6162 GCA_043718855.1 Saprospiraceae bacterium
CTTGTATGGGATGCCTTGCGCAATCTACCCTGCTAGCCCAGTATACCAGCACATCCACCTTTCATGCGCTGACAACCAAAGAAGGGCTTTCTCAAAGCACCAACGCCTTTGTTTATCAAGATAGATATGGATTCGTCTGGATCAGTTCTGTAGATGGCCTCAACCGATTTGATGGGCGTAGGGTAAAAGTTTACGAAAGCGAATTGAACACTAAAGGTGCACTGTATGGCGCCAACATCCAAAGCAATTTTGTTGAAGACCAGGATGGCGATCTATGGTTTTCCAGTGACAAATCTATTAACTGTTATCGTAGACAAAGAGGTAATATTGAGCATTATTTTGTTCAAAAGGATCAAAAAACGTACAAGGACTCACTTTGTCATGTTTTTTATTTAGATACGGCAACCCATCAACTATGGGTAAAATCTGCGAATGACTTGTTCAAATTTAATACTAATACAAAAGAAAGCACTTTTCTACACTCAACTCAGGCAGTGAGGTTCGGTGTCCAACAAGACAAAGAAGTCGGCAAAACACGTCTCTTTTCATGTTACTGGTTTGTGCATGACGGAATATCCATTGCTGAATACGATAGACAAAGGAGTGAAGTTATCCGAACAACTTTGTTTCAAAAAATCGGCTCACCTGCGCCTTACACCCTTACTGTACAACAATGTTTTGTAGAAAACGACTCAGTCTGTTGGTTTGCGACAGACAAAGGCCTCTTATATCTGAACACCCGATCTTTTGAAAATTATAGATTGCACCCTATTCCTATTAAAATAAATGGCAGTATCCGCGCAATTCAAATTCAGCATAGGGGCAATCTATTAGTAAGCACCTCATCATCCGGCGCATGGAGTTTCTCTGCTTCCAAAAAAATATTCTTGAACAATATTTTGCCTTTTAGTGACGAAAAGGAAGCGACTGGGGATGTAATATCTATACACCTTGATCATGGCAATATAGTTTTATGGTGTTCTATTTTAGGCAGAGGAATACGTTTTGGCTCACTACAAAACAGTCAATTTGAAACCCCCTTGGTACAAAATCGTAACTCTACAGAAGTACCACTCCAACTCTTCGAAGATTGGGATGGACAGGTTTGGCATTTAACCCAACAAGGAAAAGCCTATTCCTTTTCCAATAAAGCCAAATACTTGACGGGAAAGTATTCATTCTCTCCATTTACGAAGCTGTATCGAAATAAAGAAAATCTTTTTGGTCTTTCTACTCAAGGCATCACTAGGTATACTAAATATAAAAAAAAAGAATTAAAGTCCATCAAAAACCTGCCTAAATTTCGACCAACTTGTTTACTTTCTTTGTCAGAAGATGACTATTATGTAGGGACTTTTAACGGCCTTTTGTATGTCAATACGCGATTAAATTCCCATTTCAGCGTCTATCCTTCTAAACAAGATGTGCAGAACTTGTTCTTGGACAGTAAGGGAAGAGTGTGGGTTAACCCAAGCGACGAATTAATCATCTGGGAAGTCAAAACAGTTTTGTCCCCCAAAACGCTATACACAATCCGTAACATAGGCATAGCCAACCACATCGTTGAAGACACACACTCAGGCAACATACTCGTCGGCAGTTCAAGCGGCTTACGCATCATCAACAGCGAAACATTCAAAGACACACTTATAACCGAAAAAGAGGGGCTACCCAACCAATATATCCACGCCGTGGTGCCAGATACGCACGGTAACCTCTGGCTTAGTAGCAACCAAGGTATTATCAAGTATATGCCTTACAAGCCTATAGGTCAACAATTCAAGCAGTACACTACTCGTAACGGATTGAGCAGCAACGAATACAGTCCTGGGGCAGGCCTGATGAGCAGCACCGGCGAAATCTGGTTTAGCAGCACGCACGGCGTGGACGTATTCCATCCCGACTCCATCGTGGACAACAGCACCGCCCCGCAACTCGCTATCGTCGGCCTCAAAATCCACGACAACGAGTGGCACAGCGACACCGTCTGCATCGAAATGGCCCAGCGCATCCAACTGCCCTACGACCAAAACACCCTCCGCCTCGAACTGGCCGCGATGGAGTACACCGACCCAGAAATGAACAGATTCCGGGCGCGACTGCTCAACATGGAGCAACTCTGCGCCAACACAACTTGGTGGGGCACGTGGAAGGCTTGGGCTTTTGGCGGTATTGCGCAGCCCGATACTGCTTGGGCGGAACTCGGCACCCAGAACTTCATCACCTACGCCAACCTGCGGCCCGGCCACTACCGCTTCGAGTTCACGGCCTGCAACGCGGAGGGCATCTGGCAAAAAACACCCCGGCAGTTGGATATCATCATCCACCCGCCCTACTGGGAGACGTGGTGGTTCCGCTCTTTGGTGGTGGGCTTGGTACTTGGCCTGGTCGGCTTCGGCACAGCCTTCTACTATCGCTACCGCCTTCGCGCTCAGCAACTTGAACTGGAGCGCCAACAGCGCGAAGCCGACCGCAAGCAACTGCTCTACGAAAATCAAATGGCCCTGCAACAGGAGCGCAACCGCATCGCCGACGAGATGCACGACGAACTGGGCGGCGGCCTCTCCACAATCCGGCTATCGAGTGATCGAGCGCGAAAAATGGAATCGCCCGACGAACTCAAAACCATCTTGGGACGGGTATCGCAGATTTCTATCGGCCTCATCAGCAATATGCGCGGCATCATCTGGGCAATGGACACGCAGAACGACTCTTTGGACAGCCTGCTGAGTTACCTGCGCCAGTACGCCCGCACTTTCTTGGACGACAACGGCATAGCATCCAACATCCATCTGCCGACTGAGTACCCCGACCTGAGCCTCAAGGGTCAGTATCGCCACAGCATCCTGCTGACGGTGAAGGAATGCCTCAACAACATCTTGAAACACGCCGATGCCTCGGAGGTCTGGCTCCACGCCACTGCCGATACCGAACTCGTCATCCACATCCGCGACAACGGCAAGGGCTTCGACCCAGAGGAAAAAGTGGGCAGCGGCAAGGGTCTGCGCACCACCGCCAAGCGGATGGAATCCGTGGATGGCAGCATCGAGTGGATACAAAACCCAGAGGGCGGCATGACGACGGTGCTGCGGGCACCGCTTACGGCGGGTTGATTTGGGGAAATTCGGGAGTTGGTGATTTGGTGATGCGGCACCCAAGCCCACGAGAAGGGTTTCTATGTTCGGGCTGGAAAGCACCTCATGCGCTTGGGTGCCGCATCACCAAATCACCAATTTACCCAAATCCCCATTTTAAATCATTGATTTTCAGGCTAAACTATCGGCATATTGACATTTATTTTAAAGCACCTCACCTTTGTACTACAATCGCATTAATCAACCACCGCCCATGGAAACCATCAGAATCAGCATTGTCGAAGACGACCCAGAATTTCAGGAATGGCTACTTTCTGAACTCAGCGACGCGCCCCAATTTCAGTGCATCAGCCGCTACGATTTGGCGGAAAACGCCCTGGCGAACATCCCCAACGAAAAACCGGACATCGTGATCATGGACTTGGGGCTGGACAAATCAGACATCGACGGCATCGAGTGTATGTTGCGCTTGAAGTTGGTCAGCCCAGATTTGAAGTTTTTGGTCATCACCGG
This sequence comes from Saprospiraceae bacterium, assembly GCA_043718855.1. Lineage (GTDB taxonomy): Bacteria > Bacteroidota > Bacteroidia > Chitinophagales > Saprospiraceae > M3007. The sequence goes on from JAYSUY010000147.1 coordinate 3,609, forward strand.
CCAGCCCGACGACGACAAGGTGTTCGAGGCACTAAAAGTGGGCGCTGGGGCATACATCCAGAAGGGTGACATCCCTCGCAAGATGATTGACCTGCTGGACGAGTTTCACCGAGGCGGCGCACCGATGAGTGAAGGAATCGCCCGAAAAATATTGGCTAGTTTTTACAGAAAACCTACCGACAGCCTTCTGGTACAGCAACTTAGCCCAAAAGAGACCAAAGTACTCGAACTGCTTTCGAAGGGTTACCTGTACAAAGAAATCGCGGGCATGATGCCCAACGAAAATGACCCGACCAAGACCATCGCCGAAGGCACGGTGAAAATCCACGCCCACAACATTTACAAGAAATTGCAGGTAAACAACCGAACCGAAGCCATCAATAAGTACCTGAACCGGTAGTGGCTGTCCGAGGGACAAGAACCAAATGAGCATCCAGTATCCCAAAAGCCGACTTAAACCAAATGCGAACGGCCCCAAAAACTTTTTCTTCCAAAAAAACCGAATGACGGCTGGTAGACTTTTGACCAAATTGACATGACGTGACGAGTGGCACACCTCGAAAATGTGCCCCTCGTTCGGCCAAAACCAATACAAACTGATCCGTTTAACCTTTTCAATGATTACTTCTGATGAAAATCCAAGTTCTTTTCTTCGCGCTATTTTCCCTCACCTTGTTCAGTTCCTGCGACGGGTGCCAGAAGGAAATAGACACTTCTTCAAAAACCGAAGTCAACACGGCGTTTGAACTCGCGCCGCCGCTCTCAAGCGATGTCTCCCTCCAAATCTTGGACAAGCCCATCAACAATGGCAATATCCTCGTCACCGCCCGCTTCGATGACAGCCAAGTGAAAGGCCCCTTCCACGCCATTATGGTGAATGACGAGAAATTAGTGCTGCGCGACGATGGCAAGTTCGGCGACGCAACGGCCAACGACGGTACCTTCTCTATCGCCGTACAAGACAACGTGGAGGAACTCCGAAAAGAATTTGAGGAAGGGCGCCAACAACGCTTGGAATTCTTGAACGAAAACCGCCCGCTCATTGAGTTTGCAAGTCGTGTCGGGACACCAGTTTCGGATAAATTCCGGGACCTTGACAAAATCCCCTTCGACTTAAAAAAAGGGGTAAAATTCAACCCGAAAGATATTTTCATTCGGCCGTTCAGGCGTGACCTGCGTTTCACATCGCTGATGATCACAGACTTAGGTGTCGTAGAAGACCCTACACGTACTTTCAATCCTTGCACACCAAAAGTCGGTACACCTGGCGGTGCCTGGACTTTTGGTCGCCTGATGACCGACATGGCGAACAGTGGAGTGACTGGTGTGAGCGCCGAAAAATTCGTGCAAGAATGGCTCGACCAGTGGATGAACAACCAGACCATCAACGGCGATATGATCGCTGCCCGGGCCGCTATTTTCAACAACGTTATCCGCCCTTGGGTGATCAACAGCAACCCTGGTATCACGGCTACTGTCACCACAGCCAACTGGAAAACCTTCCTGCTCGACCTCAAACTCGCGCCGTTCAAACTGCTGGCCATCGTCAATCGGCTCGACCTGCGGGGCAACTCCGGGTACTCGATCAGCAATGCGGGCGAGGGGCGTTTTGTCTTCTGCGCGATCACACCTAATTGTACCCCGATGCCCTTCACAGTCATTTTTGAGTACGGCATTCCCAAGAAAACCTGTGCCAGCCTGAAGGCATTTGCCAATGAGTGGCTCAACCTGAGCAGCCTGACACCCGGCACTGCCGCCTACAACGCCGCCCTACAAGCCATCACCGACCAGTTCGCTGCCGCAGGCGCAGGAGGCAGCAAAAAACCCAACGGTAGTTCGATCAACCAAGTCCGCACCAACGAACGGGCTATCGGCAGCCCCTGGGAACTGCGGGAGTTCACGCTGAATGCCACGACGCACTTGCTCACATCGTCCACCGTGACGCAAGAGCCTGCCAAAATTTACAACCGCTTGGCAGTCCCCCCAGCCACTCTGGCCAACCAGCAGAAATTGGCTGACTATGTGAACACGACCCCGATAGGCAACAAAGTGCCGTTGACATTTGCTGGAATGGACTTTTTGGGCGGCAAATCGCACACTGAAGTACCAGGACATTTTTGGGATGCGGCTATTTCGGGTCCAGCCTCCATCACCAACGACGATGCCCGGTTCCAGTTTTCGCTCAGCACTTGCAGCGGCTGTCACGGAGGAGAAGGCCGCACCGCGGTCGGGAATTTGATCAACAACCCGCTTGGAGTGCCGCACGACCCGTTCCTGCACATCACACCGCAGCCTTTTGGGATAAAAACGACACTCTCAGCATTCCTCACCGGCGACCCATCCGATGCAATGGGCCTGTTCAGAATAACCGACCCAGCAGGAAGGCCCTCCGGTTCGCCAACCATCAGGGGCTTCAACGATCTGGATCGGCGGGCCACAGACTTGGCGACTTTAGCCACGCAATCGTGTAAATTGAGGAGCATCGATATTATGAGAACCCTGAGTTTCAAGCCACTGCGTATGCCTCACTGATGAAGCGACACATGATGTGTGG
>JAYSUY010000148.1:0-2254 GCA_043718855.1 Saprospiraceae bacterium
ATCGGCCCGGCATGTAGCCGATGCGCTGGCGGAGTTTTTTGTAATCGTTCACGACATCAAGGGTCTCCCCCGGCCCCTCCGGTGGGGGAGAAGCGTGATGCGCTTGGGTTCCGCTGGGAGGAGAAATATGGATGCTGGCCGAGCCAGCATCAGGCAGCAGCAGCGTGGCAAGGATGCGGAACAAAGTGGTCTTGCCCGCCCCGTCGGGACCGATGAGGCCAAAAATCTCGCCCGCCCGCACGTCGAAACTGATGTCGCGCACGGCCTGTATGGAGCCGTAGGACTTGGAGATGTTGCGGATTTGGATGGTGGTCATGGTTTACAAAAATTTGTCCACTTGCAACTGGTTAGCAGCCCCTATGGAAGTCATTCTGCACATTCTGAAAACGAATCATTTGGCACCAGTTGAGTAATATTTTTTGACAGGATGTACAGGATCAACAGGATTTAAGTCGGCTTTCGCCGACCTCAGCGACAGACCCACTGTTTGAGCATCTTTTTGATCCTTCACATCCTGTAAAAAACTACGTTGTTTGTATTCTGATAGCCAGATACTTCAATTTTTCCTTCTCAAAAATGCACTTGTTATGAATGATCCAATCACAAGCAAAATCATTGCAGCAGCATACAAAGTACACAACACGTTGGGGTTCGGTTTTTTAGAGAAAGTTTATGAAAACGCGATGCGCATCGAACTCTCCAAAAATGGGCTAACGGTAGTGCAGCAGTCTCCGCTGACAGTTTTCTATGAGGATGAGGTAGTCGGTGAGTATCAAACAGATTTGTGGGTGGCTAATCAGGTTATTGTCGAATTGAAATCTGTATGGCAATTGGCGGAAGAGCATGCAGTACAACTGGTCAACTACCTCACCGCCACAAAAACTGATGTGGGCTTATTGCTCAATTTTGGGCCAACCGGAGTAGATATCAAGCGTAAATACCGCCTTTACCGGCCAAAAGGTAGCGAACACGGATAGTTTTGACAGGATTTACAGGATTTACAGGATGAACAGAATTATAGAAGTGTTAGTCGGCGAAGCCGACAACACAAAATCACGATCCTGTCCATCCTGTAAATCCTGTCAAAAAATAAAAACGCCTGTCACAATTTCACCTCCGCTGGCATCCCAATTTTCAACTCCCCTCCGGGATTCGCCACCGAGATTTTCACCGCGTACACCAAGTTCACCCGCTCCTCTTTTGTCTGGATGACCTTCGGTGTGAACTCCGCTTTCGCCGAAATCCAGCGGACTTTGCCCACAAATTCCTGCTGCTGGCCATCGGCAGCGTCCACCAGCACCTTCACGTCTTGACCGACTTTGACCGAAGTCAGTTGATCGCCCGCAACGTAAGCCCGTAGGGTCATGGTGGCGATGTCGGCGACTTTGTACAGCGGTTTTCCGAACGCCGTGACCTCGCCCGGCTCAGCGTATTTCACCAGCACCGTCCCGTCCAGAGGATTGATCACGTGACACTTAGCGAGTTGGTCGTCCAGTTGGGCGATCTGTTTTTGTAGCGGCAGCACCTCGGCCAGCAGGCCACCCTTTTGCACGTCAAGCGTGGCGTTGGAAGCGGTTTTTTGCTCCAGCAGCACGTCCATCTGGCGCTGGGCGGCCTCGATCTGGGCATTCAGGTCGTCGAGTTGTTTGGGCGTGGCGGCATCGCTTTTCAGCAGGTTTTCCACCCGGCGTTTTTCGCGGTCGAGCGTGGCGAGTTGCTGCTTCACCGAGGCCACCTGTTTTTCAAAAACGGCCAACTGCGCTCCGATGGCCGGGCTTTTGGCAGTGACGGCCCGGATGCTCGCTTGCAACTGCTCGCGTCGCAGGGCCAACTGCACGGAGTCGATCGAGCCGACCTGTTGGCCCGCTTTCAGGCTCTGGCCTTCTTCGATGTTGAGGGTCAAAATTTTACCCGAAGCCTCTGCGCTGACGATGCGCTCGTCGGCCTCGAAGTTGCCGTAGGCATCGGCTTTGGGGGCGGTTTTTTGGCAGGCCGCGAGGGCGAGCAGACCGAAAAAAAGGTAGTGTGCGAAGTAGGCTCTCATTGTTCTAAATTTTTGAAAATCAACGTTTAGGGTGGTTGATAAGGGTTGATGAAGTTGATAAGGTTGAGTTTTACTCAAAAAGCAGTGCTTCGGGGGGAGATGGGGGTTTAAAATCAACCTGTCTCGTCCTGAAAAAAGTTTACACTATGTGAAGAAAATCGAATTAGTCCTAAAGTTGGTTGACAAAACAAAACGTGTTAGTCCTGAAAT
>JAYSUY010000149.1:0-6134 GCA_043718855.1 Saprospiraceae bacterium
CTGCCCGATAGCCTCAAAAATCTGCCTGATACAGAACTGTACAAGCATGGCCACCCCGACGATCCAGCCGGCCCGGTGGTCAACATCGGCCACGAAGCCGCCCGCAGATACTGCACTTGGATCACCAAAGTCTTCAATGCTTCCACAGACAAAAAGAAGTTCAAAAAAGTGTTGTTCCGGCTACCCACCGAGCAGGAGTGGGAACTGGCCGCTCTCGGAGGCAGGAAGGTTGTACCCTATCCCTGGGGTGGTTATTACGTCCAAAACAGCAAGGGCTGCTACCTCGGTAACTACAGTGTGACCAAGCCTTGCGATGACTGCCCCACGAAGTCTGATGCCGCACAGGATGGCGGGGTTTTTAGCGTAAAAGCCGATAGTTACTTTCCCAATGATTTGGGCATGTACTGCATCAGCGGCAATGTGGCCGAAATGGTGTCCACGCCGGGCATCAGTAAGGGGGGCAGTTGGCAAGAAATCCCGTACTACGGCCAAATCTCAATCCTCAAAAAACAAGAGGCACCGTTGCCCAGTCTCGGTTTCCGAGTGTTCATGGAAGTCATTGAAGAGTAGGTTGATGAGCGTTTATCAAGTTGATAATCAACCTCATCAACCTCATCAACTTCATCAACAGGTATGCTCTCATCGTACACTACTCTTTCGGACGAAGCCCTCATGCACTGCCTCTCCCAGCAGCGCGATGAGCGGGCGTTTGTGGAATTGTACGACCGATACTCGGCCCGGATGTACCGCTTTTTTCTGCGGATGCTGGGGCGCAATGCAGTGCAGGCCGAAGACTTCACGCAGGACTTGTTTCTGAAAATTGTGGAAAAGCCCACGTTTTTCGACCCTTCTCGCAGGTTTTCGACTTGGCTGTACACCCTCGCCTCGAATATGTGCAAAAACGAGTACCGCCGCCGCAACCCTTTCGTGTCGCCCGATTTTGGCTTGGAAGCCTCGCTGCCAATGGCCGAGCACCAGCCGGAATACTTGGACAAGCCTTTTTTGGAAAAACAACTGCAACAAGCCATTGATCGCCTCGATGATGCCCACCGACAATGTTTTGTGCTGCGCTGGCAGGAGGAACTTTCGGTGCGCGAAATCGCCGATGTCGTAGGCTGTCCAGAAGGAACCGTCAAATCGAGGCTGCACTATGCGCTGCGAAAAGTGACACAAACCGTAGGGCGGCTGGCGGTAGATGATTTCCCTTAGTTTTCAAACACATTTTTATGAGCGACCACATCGAAGCACTCGCCCACCAAAAAGGCCTTTTCCAACTCAGCCCAGCCGAACGCGCTGAGGTAATGTCGGAAATGACCGAGGAGGAATACGAACAACTGCACTTGACACTCAGCACTTTGCACAGCATGGATGACGATGCACGGCCTTCGCCACTGCTGCGCGAGCGGCTATTGCGCCGCATGGCGGAGGAGGCTGCACAGCCTCGTCTGCCCTGGTATCGCAGACCAGTGCCGATGTGGCAGGCTGCTGCGGCAGCCTTGCTGGTGGGTATAGTGGGGGCGGCGTGTTTTTTTCAGAAAAAAAGCCTGCGCACGGTGGAGACACATGTGGCCCCGGTGGAAGTACGGGTGCAGCACGACACAATTTGGCAAACTCAATGGACCTACCGCGACCATGTGGTGTACCGCCGCCAGCCTGTAGCGTCTGCCGAAACACAACCCGTCGAGCCTCCGCAAGCGTTGTTAAAAATGCCGCAACTCCCAGATGCCGTACCCGAAGACTCGCTCTTGGCCGTGCGATTCACGCTGCCCGTGCCACCCACTGGCACACCCCTGAGCGCGTTGCCAGAGTTGATGCAGTTTCTGGGCGGAGAGCGGAAAATGTGATCATGAGGGGAATCGGGTAATTTGATAACAGACTGTTCCTCAAAGAAGTAAAATCAACCGTATCTTTTATGAAAAGACTGATCTTCCTAGGCTTCTTGGCCTGGGGCCACTTCGCTTTTGCCCAATCTGCCGCATGGCCTTTCGCCAGCGCATTGGATTCCATGCTTTTCCCTGACGGGAAAAACCTGCAAACGCCGGGCTTTGCCGTGTGCATCGTGCAAGATGGACGCATCGTGTACGAACGGCAGACGGGGCTGGCCAATGTGAAAATGCAGCGGCCCATCACAACGGAGACGATGTTCAACCTCGGTTCGGTGACCAAGCAGTTCACCGCCGCCTGCATCCTGTTGCTGGAAGAACAGGGCAAATTAAACCGCTCGGATGACATCCGAAAGTACGTGCCTGAACTCCCGGACTTCGGCCACACCATCACGCTGCATCACCTGCTGGCGCACACGAGCGGCTTGCACGATCATCTGGAGGTGCAGGTGTTGCGCAACACGTACAAGCGAAGCAGTGGCTGCTCCGAGCAGACGATGTTCGAGTATTTGAACCGAAGACTGCCGCTGGCCTTCGCGCCAGGCACGGACTACGCTTACTGCAACACGGGGTATATGCTGCTAAACACGGTGGTGGAACGGGTGTCGGGTATGCCGATGCGCGATTTTGCAGCGCAAAATATCTTCCGTCCGCTGGGTATGCAGCACAGCAGTTTCCAGTACAATGAGGTGGCAGCACTCACGGACGGCACGGCTTCGTACGCCTACCAAGCCCGTAAAAAAAGGTTCGTGAAAACCAAAGTGGACTTCAACGTGATGGGCGCTACGGGGGTACACGGTACGCTGCGTGACTTGGTGCTGTGGGACCAAAATTTTTACCACAACCGGCTCGGCAAGGGAGTACAAAGCCTAGTCAGGCAGATGGAAACGCCCTACCAATTGAACAACGGTTTGTCGGTGTACTACGGAGCAGGTTTGTTTGTCAGGAAGTACCGGGGCATACCAGTAGTGGACCACAGCGGCGGCTGGAATTCGTTTTTGTTACAGCACCGCCGGTTCGCTGAGTTGGGTATCAGTGTGATGGTAGCGAGCAACAACGACCACACCAGCCCCTTTCCCATTTGCGACAAAATTTGCGACAAAATATTGACCTTCAAACCTTTGGTAGAAAATTTTGACGCAACGCTGAGTGGGCTACCCCTGCCTGCTGATCTGTTGGCGGGTACTTACCTCTCGGCCAACAACCGCATACGACACTTGCGCTTGGTGAATGACACGCTGAAAATCATCATCCCATCAGGTGCCAAAGAGCAGGCGCTGGCACTGAGATTTTGCCCTCGCATGGGGGCCGACACCGCTCTTTTTTTCATGGACGAGCGCGGCGACACGGTACAGTTTCGGGTAATACCGGGCCCAAAAATTGCCGGATTCAACTGGGAGGGCGGCAGTTACTTCAGGTGCCGAAGGGAGTACAAAAAAATAGAAATGCCCCAAAAGCCAGACCTGCGGCAATTGGCAGGGAAGTACCAGTCCGTGGAGTTTGGTCAGGCTGTGAAAGTCAAGTACAAACGGAAGCGGCTGAAGTTGTATCCGGTATTTTTCAAGGGCTATAATTTGGTACCGCTCTCGGGCGACACGTTTACTGTGCCGGACGAACCTCTCATCGTCCGGTTTTCAGGCCAAGTGCTGGTGATCGGGCATGATTGGTTGCAAAATTTGCATTTGATAAAGGTGAAATGAAATCGATTTAGTGGTCACCCATTCCTAAATCTGTTTTTTTTCGACTAATCTGTCCTATCTGTGTCCGGTAGTGATAAGTGATGAGTGATAAGTGGTGGCTACTGCCCTGAATATCAATAATTTGGGAAACACTTATCACTCATTGCTTACCACTACCTCGTGTCCCATTGTTGTTATGTGCGAGCGTTTCGCAAGCAGTCTATTGACGATTGACAACAAAGAGAAAGCGCAGGGTTTCTAACTTTGCGCTTTCTCACCTTGTACCCTCCAGAGCCTCTGGCGAAGGCGGGTCTCACGTCTCACACTGATGGAGCCTACTGTCGAAATCGCCAAAAGCCTCGGCCTCACTGCCGACGAATTTGAAAAAATCAAGGAAATACTGGGGCGCACCCCCAATTTCACCGAACTCAGCATCTACTCGGTGATGTGGAGCGAGCACTGCTCCTACAAAAATTCCATTTTACAGTTAAAAACCCTCCCGCGCAGCGGCAAGCGACTGCTCGTGGCAGCAGGCGAAGAAAACGCCGGATTGGTGGACATCGGCGACGGCCTCGGTTGCGTTTTCAAAATTGAAAGCCACAACCACCCCTCAGCCATCGAGCCGTACCAGGGCGCGGCCACAGGCGTGGGCGGCATCCACCGCGACATTTTCACCATGGGCGCACGGCCCATCGCCGCACTCAATTCCCTCCGCTTCGGCACGCCCGACACGCCGCGCATGAAACGCCTCATCGCGGGAGTAGTGAAGGGCATCGGCGATTACGGCAACTGCTTCGGGGTGCCTACGGTGGGCGGCGAGGTATATTTCATGCCCTGCTACAACCACGATATTTTGGTCAATGCCATGTCGGCGGGCATCGTGAAAGCCGGTGAAACGGTGAGCGCGACGGCAGGCGGCCCCGGTAATCCGGTGTTCATCGTCGGCTCGGCCACTGGCAAGGATGGCATTCACGGGGCTACGTTCGCCTCCGCCGACCTCGGCGAAGACTCCCACGAAGACCTCCCCGCCGTGCAGGTGGGCGACCCGTTTCAGGAAAAACTGCTGCTCGAAGCCAGCCTCGAAGCCATCCAGACGGGGGCGATGGTCGGGATGCAGGACATGGGCGCGGCGGGCATCACCTGCTCCACCTCAGAGATGAGCGCCAAAGCCGGCTGCGGCATGCGCATCGACCTCTCGAAAGTGCCCACCCGCCAGCCCAACATGAAGGACTGGGAAATCCTGCTCTCCGAAAGTCAAGAGCGGATGCTCATCGTCTGCAAGCCAGGGCGCGAGTCTGAGATTTTGGCGGTTTTTGAAAAATGGGACCTCGACTGTGCCCTCATCGGCGAGACCACAGAGAGCGACCGCCTCCAATATTTTTACGAAGGGAAACTTGTGGCCGATGTGCCAGCCGATACGCTCGTGTTGGGTGGCAGCGCACCCGTGTATGTCCGCGAGCAGAAACGCCCCAGCTATCTTGACGAGGTGGAAAAATTTGACCTCGCCAGCATCCCCGTCTCCAGTAATCTGCGCGAATCGGCCCAAAAACTCTGGAATTCGCCCAATTTGGCTTCCAAAAACTGGATCACGCAGCAGTACGACTCGATGGTACGCACTGGCACCATGACCACCAACCGCCCCAGCGACGCGGCTGTGGTGTATGTGAAGGAAACCCGTAAAGCCATCGCACTCACCACCGACTGCAACTCGGCCTACGTTTACGCCGACCCTTACCGAGGCGCCATGATTGCTGTGGCGGAGGCTGCCCGAAACATCGTGTGTGCGGGCGGCGAGCCGGTGGCCATCACCAACTGCCTCAACTTTGGCAACCCCTACAACCCGGAGGTTTTTTATCAATTCGCCGAAGCTATACGCGGCATGGGCGACGCTTGCCGCCGCTTCGGTACGCCGGTGACGGGCGGCAACGTGAGTTTTTACAACCAGTACACCCGCCAGGGCGAGACCGTACCAGTGTACCCAACGCCCACCATCGGGATGCTGGGCTTGCTCGACGACTACGACCAGATGATGACGCTGGACTTCAAGCAGGCGGGCGACCGGATTTACCTCGTCGGCACCAGCCGCAACGACCTCGGCAGCAGCGAGTACCTGCGCGGGGTGCTGCGCGTGGAGCACAGCACTTGCCCGCACTTCGATTTGGAGGAGGAAGTAGCGTTGCATGGCGTGATTCAAAAAGCGATTCGGGAAAAATTGCTGCAATCGGCGCACGATGTATCGGACGGCGGCTTACTCGCCAACCTGCTGGAAAGCGCTATGCCGCGCGGGCTGGGCTTTGCAGTGGCTTCGCACCCACAGGTACGGAAAGACGCTTGGCTGTTTGGCGAAGCCCAGAGCCGGGTGGTCGTGAGCGTAAAAGCAGAAAAATCTGCTGATTTTGAGCGATTTTTGCAGTCAGAAAATGCGCCGTTCGAGGTGCTGGGTACGGTGCAGGGCAACACGGTCGTGATAGATGGCGAAGATTGGGGGGCTGTGACGGACTGGCAGCGGGTGTATGATTCGGTGCTGGGCGAGGTGATGGGGTGATTCTCCACAGTGCCGGGGCGACTTTGA
>JAYSUY010000150.1:0-6129 GCA_043718855.1 Saprospiraceae bacterium
CACCTCGTACTGCTTCATTTTCGACGGGAACACATGGAAAGAAGATGTGGCTTTGAGGAATCTCCACCTGAACCGCTTCGCCAACGGGCCACAGGGGGAGTTCGTTTTTGGCTCCAATGACACGCTTTTGCTGCGCAAAAACAACACCTGGGTAGCCATCCCAGAACCCGAAGAAGGCCCATATAATTATGTGGAAGCCCCCGTTTTCGACCCGCAAGGCCGCCTATGGGTGATGGCTAAATTGCGAAAAATGTACCGCTACGACGACCTCGGCAGCTTGCCCAAGCACATGACTTCCACTGACGGCAATGGGATATACGCACACGACATGACCTTTGACAACTCAGGTAATCTGTACATCGCCACCTACGAATCGGGGCTAGGGAAATGGGACGGCACCAGCTGGACCTACTCGCCCTCACTGGCAGGCAGCACGAAGAAAGTATCCATGTCCAGTTTGGCAACCGACCCCTTGGGCAGGCTCTGGATCATGCAACCCCTCACCTACGCTTCCACTTGTGCCCTCACTTTGTGGGACAACGGCACACCGCAAAAAAATTTCTACTACGGCATTCCACAAGCAAGCCAGATCAGCCCCGACAGACAAGGCAACCTGTGGTTCGCCGGAGACCTCCCGCTGTTGGTGCGGAAAAACCTCAGCGATGGCTCGATAGACCACTTCGAGATGCTCGACATTAGTGACGAGTTCAATTACAAGGGAATAGATTTGAAGCCCGGCGTGGGTAATGAGATGTGGCTCAAAACCACAAAAAATAAAATCATGCACTTCGACGGCACCGCATGGTCGCAGCTCAGCACACCAGCCCCGCCCGAATACATCAACGGATTCTGTGTGAGCAGCAAGGGGCGGCTCTACGCCAGTGGGTACACCTTCACCCCCAGTTCTGCTGAATACGAGTTGAAGTTTCTCGACCCCGGTGCCGCCGCTTGGAAAAAAGTGGACTTTTCCATTTTTGGCAATTGGAGCAGCAGTTTCGGTGAATTGGCAGTCGACGAGGCCGACAACCTCTGGTTTGGTACCCAAGAGGGGTTGGGCAGGCGCAACGTCAGCGATGGGTCCTTAGAAATTTACCCACTGCCCGGCAGTGGCGGAGGTTCGGGATCCTCTTCCCCGCTTCAAGTGCAAACCGGGCCGGGCGGGATGGTGTATGTCGTAGAAGACAACGAATCTTGGGGCAACGGTACGCTTCGTTTGCTCCAGTTCAACTCGAACACATTGGACTGGACAGAAATCCCTTTACCAGCCCAGCCTGTCAACACTACCCTTGTCTGGCATGCCGATCTACAAGGTCGCGTCTGGGTGGGCGTCCATATTAACACGGACCTCATCAACGATCTTCCCAGCCAATACTGGTTCTGGGACGACGGTATTTGGATTGAAATGCAAGGCATCCCTGATTGGGCCGGCAACATCGCCTCCGACCACAAAGGCAACGTGTACTTCGGCTACTATGACCTCTTGGCTCAACTCAAATCCGCAGGCCGCGTAGAAGGCACCCTCCGCAACGACCTCGACGGCAACTGCCAGACCAGCGCCGCCGACCAGATTCTGCCCAACTTCACCGTCGTTGCTAACGACGGCAAAAACCAGTACCTCGGCCTCAGCCGCCCCGACGGCAGCTACCGCGTATACTGCGGTTCGGAAAAAGTCACTGTCCAGGCCGTACCCACCAACCCGCTCTGGAGTTCCTGCGACCCCGGCGGCACGGCCCTCACGCTCAGCCCCGAACAGCCTGCCCAACTTGATTTCCTGCTGCAAGCCGAGCAGGACTGCCCGCACATGACGGTAGACGTTTCCACGCCGTTCCTGCGCCGCTGCTTCGACAACACCTACACCGTACGGGCCTGCAACGATGGCACCTTAGCCGCCCAAGATGCCTACGTGGACATCACGCTGCCCGCCGAAATGGAGATGAAATCCGCCAACAAGCCCTACACTGCCGTCGGGCCGCAGCAGTACCGGTTCCCCGTCGGCGACTTGGCGGTGGGAGCCTGCGCTGTGTTCCAGTTTGTGACCCACGTCAGCTGCGACAACACCAGCATCGGGCAGACGCTGTGCGTGCTGGCCCATGTCTATCCCGACACCACTTGCATCCAGACCGCCAGCGCGTGGAAAGGCGCGACCGTGCTGCTGGATGCCCGCTGTGAGGGCGATTCGGTGCGTTTTTCCCTCAAAAACAGCGGCACGGCGGCCACCTCGCAACCCGTCGACTACCAACTGCTGCGCAACGAAGCGGTGTACAGCATCGGCTCCCTCAGCCTCCAGCCCGGCCAGCAGCGCAGCCTGACGGCCCCCGCCGACGGAGCCACTTGGCGGCTCAGCACGGCGCAGGAGCCAGCCCACCCCTTCCTGCCGCGCAGCCCTTCGCTGGCGGTGGAAGCCTGTGCACTTACCGCTGGGGGCTTCGACCGGGGCTTTGTGAACAGCCAGCCCAATTCCTCCGGCTCTGGTTTTGAAGACCTCGACTGCCAGGAACTTATCGGCTCCTTCGACCCCAACGACAAGGCGGCCTCGCCCGTAGGCATCGGCGAAAACACCCACTTCGTGCTGCCAGGCACCCAGTTGGAGTACCATATCCGCTTCCAGAACACAGGCACCGACACAGCCTTCACGGTGGTGGTGCGCGACACGCTCTCCGGCTCGCTCGACTTCGCCACCTTCGAGCCGGGCGCGAGCAGCCACTCCTACCGCCTCGATGCACGGGGCAATGCGCTGGCCTTTGTGTTCGACAACATCCTCCTGCCCGACAGCAACGTGAACCTCGCCGCATCGCAGGGCTTCGTGCAGTTTCGCATCCGCCCCCGCCGCGACATCCCACTCGGCACGGTACTCACCAACTCGGCAGCCATCTACTTCGATTTCAACGCGCCAGTGCTCACCAACACGGTTTGGCACATTGTGGACAGCAGTTTTCAACAAACCAGCGCCGTCGGTAGCCCCCTTCAGGAGCCGCAGGAGCCGCGTCTATGGGTGTTCCCCAACCCCGCAGCGCAGGGCAGTTTTTGGGTAAAAACGCCCGCCGAGAGCGGCACCCTCAACATGTACGACGCGCAGGGCCGTTTGCAGCACACGCTGCGGGTGCAAGGCGCGTCCGCCCCCGTGCAGGTGGACTGCGCTGGCTTGCCCGACGGGCTGTACTTGCTGCGTTTTTGGGGAGAAAACCACGCAGTGGCAGTGGCTGGGAAGGTGGTGCTAAAGGGGAATTGAGGGGGCCAGTTTTTTTGAAACACAAAAGGCACAAAAGGGATACAAAAGGGGTTTTTCCTTCTTTTGCATCCCTTTTGTGTTTCAAAAACCTGCCGTAGTAATTCATGGATTGGCTGCTGACAAGCAAGTAAAAACACCTGTTTTTTCAATTTTTACATCGCGCAAGCAGGTTGTTCGGAAAGTTGCCCTTACGTTAGCAGCAGTTTTCAGCACACTGCACAATCTTCAATACAAAACAACAGCACACCATGACATTGATCGATCAAATCCGCGACATGATTTCCGAAGGTGAGACCGAAAAATCGCTTGAAGAACTCTACATCTACGTTAAGGAAAACAACGCCGACATCATAGACAACCTCGTGATGCTGCGGAGCAGGATGCGCAACCTACAGCACTCTGTCCAAATGGGCACCATGAGCAATCAGGACGCTGCTTTCGAGCGGGCTAAAATCAATGAGGCCATCCTGAAACTTTTGCCACAACTGACTCCCGAATACTTGGCACAAGCCAGCAAAAGGAGAGAACCGATTCGCCCGCACGCTGCGCCACCACCACCAGCCGCAGCCGCAGCACCAGCACCAGTCAGGCATTCCAACCGCGTAGTACGGCCAGCCGCCGCACCTACGGAGAGCAAAGCAAAGTACTACATCATTGGCGGTGTAGTGGCGTTCTTCCTGCTGTTCCTCGTCGGCTTGTGCAGCAACGAGAGTACCAGCGGTAGCACCTATGAGGAGTCGTCAGCACCTGTGATAGAAGAATCTGCCCCTGCTGCACAGTACACCAATACGGCTCCTACCGCTTCAGAAACCGCTCAAAACACCTATGCAGAGGCCGCATCTCCAAGTACCTTGCTCGATCAAGTTGTTGCTGCCTACAATGGCTACACGGTGTGGCAAGCAGAAGAAAACGGCACCCTTTTTATCGTAGATGCAGAGAATGGCACTTGCCAAGAGATGGGAGCTGATGGGACGGTCTGCTGTAACTTCGAAGTGAAGGGCAGCGATGCCAACTACTTGACCCTTTATGATGCTTCCCGAAGCATGCGCCTACGCGTCAGCCTGTCAGAAATGCTCATTCGTCACGACGGAGACCCCTCTTGGAGAACACTCTATCATGGGCATTGGACCAGCCCGAATGAATAGCCCCCGCATCATTTTCAATCCATGCCACCCCCAAATCGGTTGACCGTTCGATTCAATAGCCAGCGGCTAAAGGCCACTGGCCAACAACAGACACCATGCAAATCGCCGGCTGCCAAGTGCTCGAAACCCTCGCCGAGGGTGAAAAGTCCAACGTCTATCTCGCCCAAGCCGCCGACTCCGAGCGGCGCTTAGTGCTCAAAATCTCTGTATCCGGTGCCGCCGCCCGCGCCTCCGAACTCATGCTCCGCAACGAGTTTGAGATGACCCGCGACTGGCCGGGCCTGCTCCAACCCATTGATTGGCAGCGACATGAGGAAGGGGCGCTGCTCATGCGCGACTATGTGGAAGGCCGCCCCTGGGGCATCTGGGTACGCGCCCAACAGCCCGATTTCGGCACCGCACTCCGCCTCGCCGCGCAGGCTGCTGCTCAATTGGAGGTGCTGCACCAGCGCGGCATCATCCACAAAGACATCCACCCCCACAACCTCATCGTCGGGCCAGACGGCCACAGCGTCACCATCATCGACTACTCGGTGGCTGCCCGGCTCGACCTCCGGGCCAATTTCGCCGCCAACGCCGGGCAAGTGGAAGGCATGCTCACCTACCTCTCGCCCGAACAGACGGGCCGCATGAACCGCGTGGTGGATTACCGCTGCGACCTCTACTCGCTCGGCGCGGTGTTCTACGAACTCTTCACCGGCCAGCCGCCCTTCCGGGCCGCCGAGCCGCTCGAACTGATGCACAGCCACTTGGCCCGCACCCCCGCGCCGCTCACCGCCCTCCAGCCCGCGCTACCGCCCGTGCTCAGCCGCATCGTGCTGAAACTGCTCGCCAAAAACGCCGAAGACCGCTACCAGTCCGCCGCCCGGCTTCAAACCGATTTGGAAGAATGCCTCCGCCAGTGGGAGGCCGCTGGGCAAGTCTCAGATTTCGACATCGCGCAGCACGATGCTCCGCTGCGCTTCCGCATTCCACAAAAACTCTACGGGCGCGACGCAGAGCGCAGCGAACTGCTGGCGGCTTTTGAAAAATCGGCCTCCGGGCGCAAGCAACTCGCCCTCGTGGGTGGCTGGTCAGGCGCGGGCAAAACCGCCCTCGTGTTCGACGTACACATCCCCGTCACCGAGCGGCACGGGCTTTTTTTGGCGGGAAAATTCGAGCAGTTCCAGCGCAACGTGCCTTACCTGGCTTGGCGCCAAGCCTTCGACCAACTCACCGAGCAACTGCTGAGCGAGGGGCCGGGCGTGATGGAGCAGTGGAAGCGACGCATCACCGACACCCTCGGAGACCTCACAGGGGTGGTCACTTCGTTAGTGCCTTCGTTGGAAAAAATCGTCGGCCCCCAGCCCGTGCCGCCGGATTTGTCCGCCGCAGAAGTACAAAACCGCTTCAACTACGCCTTCCGCAGTTTCGTGCGGGCCATCAGCACCCGCGAGCACCCGCTGGTCATTTTCCTCGACGACTTCCAGTGGGCCGATGCCGCTTCGCTCAACCTCCTGCGCCTCGTGATGACCGAGCCGGGGCTGGGCTACCTGCTTGTCATCGGGGCCTACCGCGAGAACGAAGTCCACGACGGCCACCCCTTCTTCAACGCCGTAGAGAACCTCGAAAAAGAGTGGCTCGCCATCAACGAGACCGACACCAGCCACGCCTTTGCCCCTGACAATCTGCTCGTTAGCCGTTTTTCTGTAGGCAACCTCTCCGAAAACGACCTCCGCCAGTTGGTGGCCGACACACTTGACACCACACCCGAAG
>JAYSUY010000016.1:0-6859 GCA_043718855.1 Saprospiraceae bacterium
TCGCTTTCGGGAAACACCAACGCCAACACCGCCTGCGCCCCCAACAACGGCGCAATTAACCTCAGCGTGACTCCCGCCGGGACGTACACGTTCGAGTGGAACAACGGCATAAAAACCGAAGATTTGGCCGTGATACCGGGTGGCAACTACGTCGTCACCGTCAGCGCGGGCGGCACCTGCACCAGCGTCGCCTCGTTCATCGTCACCGACAACACGCTCGCGCCCATACTTTCGGAGAAAATCGAGGCGGCCTCCTGCGCCAAAAAGAACGGCTCCATCGACCTCAGCGTAAGCGGCAGCCTCGCGCCCTTCGTGTTTGCTTGGAGCAATGGCCCCAGTACCGAAGACCTCGCCAGCATCCCGTCGGGTACCTACACGGCCACCGTCACCGGAGCCAACGGCTGCATCACCATCAACGAGTTCATCGTACCCGAAAACGTCATCGCGCCGTCCATCAGCAGTGTGCCAACGCCCAACACCACATGCGGCAGCAACAGCGGCAGCATCAGCCTGAGCATCACACCCGTCGCTGGCCCCTACACTTACAAGTGGAGCAGCGGGCAGACCTCGCCCAACCTCGGTGCCCTCGCGCCCGGCCTCTACACCGTCACGGTGGATGGCGGCGGAGCCTGCGTGTCCACTGCTACCATCGAGGTACTCAACGCCACCGACGCGCCGCTGCTTTCGGGAAATCTCACGCCCTCGCTTTGCTCTAAACCCGACGGCACCATCAGCCTCGGCGTATCGGGCAGTACCCCGCCCTACACCTTCAAGTGGAGCAACGGCCCCACCACGAAGGACATCAGCGGGCTGGTACCGGGTATCTACACCGTCACCGCCACCGGCGCAGACGGCTGTTTATCAACGGCTTCGTACACCGTGACGGAGCAAGTGGTGCTGCCGCAAATCACCGGCACCACCGCACCCAACACGGCTTGCGCCGTACCCACTGGCACAGTCTCCATCAACGTGGAGCCGTTTGGCACCTACACCTACGTTTGGAGCAGCGGCCCGATCACCCAGAATTTGAGCGGCTTGCCCGTCGGGTCGTACACCGTGACCGTCAACGGCGGCGGCTCCTGCATTTCTACAGCCACCTTCGCGGTGCTGAATCAAACCGACTCGCCCCAAATTTCCCCGAACATCAAACCCTCGTTGTGCGCACAGCCCGATGGGGCGATTGACCTGAGCATTGTCGGCGGCACCCTGCCCTACGGCTTCAACTGGAGTAATGGGGCGAAAACCGAAGACCTCGCGGGGATACTCAGCGGCACCTACACCGTCACCGTATCGGCCAGCAACGGCTGCTCCACCACCGCTTCGATGGAGGTGCAGAACAACAGCAACTCGTTCAGCATCGCCGGGGCATTGACCCCCAACATCGCCTGCGGCTATGGCAACGGTGCCATCAATGTGACCATGACTCCGGTGGATGCTTACACTTTCGCGTGGAGCAACGGCAAGACCACTGAGGACTTGACTGCTCTGACTCCGGGGACGTACACCGTGACGGCGACCGACCCCGGCAAGTGCGCCGCGTCGGCCACGTTTGTCATTCTGGAAGAAGCCAAACCCGTCGCGGCGAGCGGCACGAAGGTGGACATCCTGTGTTTTGGAGAAAAAAATGGCTCGATTGACCTGACGGTAAGCGTTGGCGTACAGCCGTTTACCTACAAGTGGCAGCCCGCGCAAGCGGGCGACCCGCAAGACCTGACGGGCATCGGTGCTGGCATCTACGCCGTCACGGTGACGGATGCGGTGGGCTGCATGGGTACCGCCAATTTCAACATCCTGCAACCTGCCGCCGCGCTCGCGCTCAGTTGTGGCATGACGAAGGTGGTGACTCAACCTGGCGCAACCAATGGCGAAGCGGAGGTGGTCATCACTGGCGGCACGGCTCCGTTCACGGTGTCGCTCTCGCCGGGTGGCCCTGCGCAGGTGGGCGTTCCATCGGGTACGCTGACTTTCCCGAACCTCGGCGTGGGCCAGTACAGCACGACGGTGACGGACGCGAACGGCTGCTCGGCGGTGTGCAACTTCAACGTGGGGCTGGAAAAATGCGAGACGGTGGTCGGTGCCATGTCGGCCCCTACCCTATCGCGCTGCGGACTGGGCTGTATCACAGCGACTTACAGCAATATCGGGCAATACTTGCAACCGAACGATGTGCTGCAATTCATCCTGCACACGGGCAGCAGCAACATCATCGCTGGTGAGGTGGCCCGCAGTACGCAGCCCACATTCTGCTTCGACCCTACAACGATGACCTACGGCACGACGTACCGCATTTCGGCGGTCGCCGGCAACAACGACGGCTCTGGCAATGTGGTGCTGGCGGACTACTGCACGGTGGTTTCGTTTGGTACGCCAGTGGTCTTCAACGAAAAACCGGAGGCCGCCATCGTACCGCCCCTGCCGATCAACTGTGATCGGTTGCTGGCCGATTTGCTGGGCAGTGCGAGCATCACTACTTCGGTGTTTGACTGGAAAACCACCAATGGCCAACTCGTGGGCAGCACCAATCAGCCAACGGCGCAAGCCGGAAAAGCGGGCCTCTACACCCTCATCGTGACGGCCAACACTTGCGCCGACACGGCTGTGGTGCAGGTGCAGGACATCACGAACAAGCCGAAAGCGCTGGTTTCGGCCAGCCCAGACGATATTCTGGACTGCAAAATTGACGAAATCGTACTGAGCGGTGTCATCGAAGGTACCCTCAACGCGAACACGGTTTGGATGAGCGGCGGCCAGTTTTACTCGAGCCAGAATCCGGTAAAAATCGAAAATCCAGGTACTTATGAGTTTGTGATACTGGACACGCTGACGCGCTGCACGGACACGGCCATCATCGTGATCAATGAGAATTTGGCTTTCCCGCCGCTGTTTATTGATCCGGCCAAAATCCTCACTTGCCAAAACCCGACGGTGACGCTGTCGGGTGGCTCGCCGTTCGCGGGCATCTTGTTCCGATGGGGCAAACTGAACGGCACGGACACAACGATGCTGGGTACGGGGATGACTCAGGTGGTGAGTACGCCTGGCACCTACGTCCTCATCGGCGTAGACCCGACCAACCAGTGCAAAAACAGTGCGCCGGTGACGGTGCTGGCCGATCAGGTTTTCCCCCTCGCCGACGCAGGCGCAGGCTTCACGGTGGAGTGTTTCGGGGAGATCGCCACACTCGACGGCTCGGCTTCGACGGGCTTGCCGGGCTTCACTTTCCAGTGGACTACGCTGGACGGAAAACTGACGGCCAACATCAACACAGCGGTGCCAACCATCAATGAGCCAGGTACTTACACGCTGCTGGTGACCAACCCAAACGGTTGCACAGACGTGGCGGCAGTGATCATCGCACCGGAGGTGCCTGTGCCGATACTCGACATTGCTCAGCCGAAATGCTTCGGCGACAAAGGCCGCTTCGCCATCACTGGAGTCCAGAGCGGCAAGCCGCCATTCCGTTACTCGCTTGACGGTGGGCAGACATTCACCACGCAGAGCAATTTCAGCGGCCTTGCAGCGGGGTCGGTGTACAACATTTTTATCATCGACTCGGAGGGCTGCACGGCGACAACTTCGGTGGTGCTGAATAATCCAAAATTCTTCGATATTCAGGTGATACCAGACATTGTGCAGGTGGCACTGGGCGACACGTACACCATTGTCCCGAAATTGAGTGTGCCGCTGAATGAACTGGGCTTCATCCGCTGGATACCGGGCAAGGATTTGGACTGCGACACTTGCCTCACGCCGACGTTCACGGCCATCAACACAACTTACTTCAAGGTGATGGCGGAGGATACGGCGGGCTGCCCAGACGAGGCGCTGTTTCGCATCTATGTGGACAAGGAACCACACGTGTACATTCCGAACGTTTTCACGCCCGATAAGGACGGGGACAACAAGGTTTTCATGATTTTCGGCGACGAGAAGCAGGTGGTGAAAATTCGTTCGTTCCAGATTTACTCGCGCTGGGGCGAGCAGGTGTTCGAGCAGTACAATTTCCCGCCCAACAGCATCACCTCTGGCTGGGACGGCCGTCACCGGGGCGAAAACCTGACCCCGGCGGTGTTCGTGTGGTACGCGGAAATTGAGTTTTTGGACGGCAACGTGGTGCTGTACAAGGGCGATGTGACGCTGGCACGGTGAGGCCCGCCTTCGCCTTCGGCTATGGCGGGTAAAAACGATGATGTATGAACTATGAATGGCGGGATGTCCGCTGAGATTTGTTTCCGCCGCGTCCGGGTTTGTGCCGGGCGCGGCGGAGTTTTTCTACTTTTGCCCACTTCAGGAACGTGTAAAAAATAAGTTGTGAAGTTGAGGGAGTTTGTTGGCGAGGACGCCAACAAAGGCAAGTACCTGGTTTTCAACGAATCCCGTTGTTGGCGTCCTCGCCAACAATTCGTTTTGAGGGATTGAATGCTTACAACTTATTTTTTACACGTTCCTCACTGCACCTCACCTCCCGCAACATGAAGCACCCGATCGCTATCCTCACCCTCCTCGTCACGCAGATCGTGCTGACCATCTGGGGCACCCACTTTTTCCAAACAAGGATCAACCCGATTGCCATCGTGGTGGTGTCGGTACTGCTGACAGGCTACTGTTTTCGGCTGCTGCGCGAGCGCGGAACGCTGACGCTGGCAACTCCGAGTGCTACGAGTGCTACGCCCTGGCTGTACGCGCTGACGGCGATGTTGGGGTTGTTCACGACCTACGAAGAGTTGCGAAAAATCTGGTTGAAATTTCCCAATCCGGGCAAAAGTTCGGACGTGCTGCCCCAACTGAAAGGCCAGTGCAACTTGTTTTTTACGGGACAATTCCCCTACCAGCCCATCAAACTGCCCACCCACGAGCCGTTCCCGGTGTACATGCCGCTGCACTGGTCAGTGGTGCAAATATCGGAGTCGCTGCACATCGACATCCGCTGGTCGGGCATGATCCTGCTGATGCTGGCGGTGGGCGTAGCGGGCTATTTTTTAGCAAAAACGCAACCAATAGCCGCCCATCGCTACGCGATGCCCGCTTTGCTGCTGTTTGCGCTGCCCGTGTGGGGCTTCGCTTGGCTCGGCCAAAACGACATTGCGCTAAGTTTGGAAACGGCTGTGGCAGCCTGGTATGTGACATTGGCAGCGGGCCTCGCATCGCGCAATCATGTGCTGATTGCGGTAGGCATTGCGGGGGCTTTGCTCTCGCGGTATACGCTGGTATTTTGGTTGCCGCTTTTTGCTGTGCTGCTGTGGCTCCATGCGCCGCGCAAATATTCCTACTGGATTTGGGGGAGCGTAGGCGCAGCCTTCCTGCTGCTTTTCGTGCTGCCGTTTTGGGCGAAGGAACCGGCCATCATCAGCAGGATTATCGCGCACTACACGATGTGTTCAGAAGGCACCTGGCTCCGACCCGACGAATTCTCATTTATCGACGGCTTGGGCCTTAACATGCACCTGCGCGAGTGGTTGCCCGGCTCGCCGGAGCAGAACCAGCCTTACGCTCGCTGGCCGCAGGTGGGCATTCAGTTGCTGCTGGTTGGCTTGGGCATTTACTATTTTCAGAAAAAGTGGCAGTATCAAGTTGATGTCTACACCTTCTCGTTAGTGGCCCTGTCCATCATGCCGCTGCTGTTCTATTCTTTCAGCCCGATGCTGTTCAGGTATTATTTTTTGATGCCGCTCTGTGTGTCGGCGGTGCTGTGCTGGAAAGCCATAGCGGTGGAAAAACAAAACGGCTGAGGTGTTGGGCAACTCAGCATTTGCCGTACTTTTCGAGCGTTTCCCGGCATCCCCAAATCCCCGAATCCCCGGATCGGCCACTAAAATGTTCGACCATGAAGGCAGCCTTGTCCTTTCTGCAACTCGCCCTGTTGCTCTTTTCCTTCAACGCCCGCTCGCAAGAGCGCTACGGGGCCGACTCACTCCTGCAAGTTTTGGACAAAGCCGGAGGCAGCGAGCGTGTCGAAATCCTGCGCCACTTGAGCCGCGCCTACATTGGCGGTGACACAGAAAAGGCGCTCCGATATGCCCATGAAAGCGTCGCGGAAGCCGAAAAACTCGGCAACGACACCTTCATCGTGCGCAGCCTCAACAACTTGGCCGCCGCTTACCAGAACAGCGGCGACCGGCGCAGCAGCCTCCCGCACCTCGACCGCGCCATCGAGATTACCCGCAAAAACGGCAACCGCACCCAACTGTTGGAGTGCCTCGAATTCAAAGCCACCGCCTGCGCAGGCATGAAACAGACCGACAAGGCGCTGCCTTTGGCGAAAGAGGCCATGGCAATTTCGGAAGAACTGAAAGACTCAGTGGGGGTGCTCAACGCCTTAGAGGTCATCGCCGCCGCGCACAAAGACCTTCGCCAGTTGGACGAGGCCGTCAAAATCTATCGGCAGGAAATCGCCCTGCTCGACCACCTGCCCAAGCGTTTTTTTGAAAAAGGCCGCGTTAGCGTCAACCTCGGCGAAGTACTGGCGCAGATGGGGCAAAAGGCGGAAGCCATCGGACTTTTCGAGCAGGGCCGGGCCGCTTTTGAAAAATTGGGCTACCCGGTGGGGGCCTTGATTGCTACGCTCGACTTGGCGGACTGCTATCTGGACGATGGTCAGTCGGGAAAAGCGGGCAAGGCTTACCGTGATATTTTAGAGGGGAACAAGGCCATCCAAGAGCCCGAAATCAACGCGCTGGCGCACACCGGCCTGGGCATCATCGCCATGCAGGAGCGGCGTCTCGACGCTGCGCTGGAGCAGTACAAATTGGCCGAAGCCGATGCCAAGCCCGCCGCGCTGTACGCGGTGGCACAAAAAATCTACGGCCACCTGAACGAACTCTACTGTCTGAAAGGCGACTACGAAATGGCCAAAACTTAC
>JAYSUY010000151.1:0-6124 GCA_043718855.1 Saprospiraceae bacterium
ATTATTCCACTGCAGAGTTTGAAGGAAAAACTGCCAAAATAGAAGGCGAAGAAGAATTCGCGCCCTTTGAAAACCGGTACAAAGGGAAACTCTATTTTATGATGGATGGACTGGGCAATTCTACCACCGGGCATTTTATGTCTCTGGTCAAAGTGCTGAACCTCGGTACTATCGTGGGCGAAGAACTGGGCTCCAATCAGTTTTGCTCGGCTGGTCAAAAAATTTGCAGACTCAAGCACACCAAACTGGAATATTATATCGCCAACAACACGCACGAATCAACCGCCACCTCACTGCCAGACCAAACAGGCATTTTACCCGATCATTATGCAACCCAAAGCATAGATGATTACTTGAAAGGAATAGATACAGTCAAAGAATTTACCATCAATTTAGCCAAAAAACAGAAATGAAAAAGTACGGTAGCCTGTTTTTTTTGATTGCCTACACGGCCATTTTATTGGCTCAAGAGCCGGTGCAGATTGATTTATTGGTCACTGACAGCACCTGGAAAAAAGAAGTGTTCCAGTTCCCCTTGAGTTTTGCGCCCGATATTCCATTTGAAGGCATGGAAGAAGCCCGCTTCCCGAAGCGATGGGCCGACACGACCAGTACCGACTGTTGGTCCTATGTGTTTGCTTGGGACATAAAACGACTTTCAGCAATAACGGAACGCGAATTGGAAGACAATTTACAGTTGTATTTCGATGGGCTGATGGGCTGGCAATACACCAATGCCTTATTGCTCAAAACAGAGGACGTGGCTGGCTTTCCCAAATACAGAGGAAAAATCAAGACTTTTGATGCGTTCTTTTCAAAAAAAACGATGACTTTGAATGTGTTGATAGAGGTCCGACATTGTAGCCAGCGAAAAAAGTCAGTTGTTCTTTTCAGGTTTTCTCCTCAGGTTTTTGAGCATGAAATCTGGCACAAATTAAACGGTGTAACCCTGCGCTTACCTGAATGTGAACCGTGATGCCACAAAAAAACCTTCAGCATTGTGGCGAAGCAGAAGGTTTTACTGGCGCAGGAAATATTTCCAAGGGGATTCCAAGACCCCTTGCTTGAAAAACAAAAAGGCGGCCCAGTGTCCCACACACCGAGGCCGCCAAATTTAGCAGAAATACTCTTTTTGGGAGTTATGAGGTAGGAGTTATGAGTTATGGCCGAGTGCGGCATAACTCATAACTCAAACCTCATAACTCAATCCACGTTGTCATGTAAGTAAGTGTTACCGCCTACTTTGATCTCCCCTTCCTCTTCGAGCGACACCATCCAGTTGGACATCGCGGGCTGCTCGGAGTCCGGCACATCGTCCAAGTTGACGCTGCGGCGGAGGTAGGCCGGCTGGCTTTCGAGGTCAATGATCGTCTGCGGTGACGACAATTTCACCACGTTGATGGGCCGGGCGAGGGCATCCTGGCGGCGGCGCTGGGCATCCTCGATGCGGCGGCGGCGCTCCTCCGGTGATATCTCGTCCTCCTCCTGCTGACGCAGGTAAGGATCGCTGTTCACCGGCGTGGTGCGCCGGATTTTGTCCACCGTTTCCCGGATGTTGTCGAACTCAAATTCGAGTGCGCTTGCCGCCTTCTCGTCCACCGGGACGTACGCCTCATCGGACGTAATCGTAAAGAGAGAAGGCTGGGGCTTTTTTCCAGCCACGCTGTCGTCGTCGAGGTGAACTACTTGACGCTCATTGCTTTGTGCCACTTTTTGGCCCACTTGCAGCGGGTTGCGTTTTTCGCGCACCTCGAAGCCCGTAGCGATGACAGTGACGGCGATTTTGTCGCCTAGCCGCTCGTCGAAGCAGTTGCCCCAGATCAGGTTGGCATTTTCGCCTGCCTTCTCCTGCACGAACTGTGTGATCTCGAAAATTTCGTCCATTGTAGCCTCCTTCGCGCCGGAGGTGATGTTGACCAGAATGTTCTTCGCGCCGTAGATGTCGTTGTCTTCGAGCAGCGGCGAGCGCAGGGCCTCGTCGGCTGCGCGGAAAGCGCGGTTTTCTCCCTCGATGGTGGCCGTGCCCATGATGGCGACCCCGGAGCCGCGCATCGTGGTGTTCACGTCCTCGAAGTCCACGTTGACGTAGCCAGGCACGGTGATGATCTCGGCAATGCCTTTCGCGGCGGTGCAGAGGATGCTGTCGGCCTCGCTGAACGCGGCGGAGATGGTGAGGTTGCCGAAGATGTCGCGCAGTTTGTCGTTGCTGATAATCACCAGACAATCAACGTTTTTGCGCAAATCTTCCAGCCCTTCCATGCCGTTGCCGACGCGGGTTTTGCCCTCAAACGTGAACGGCAGCGTGACGATGCCGACGGTGAGGATGCCCAATTCCTGCGAGGCTTTGGCGATGATGGGGGCCGCGCCGGTGCCGGTGCCGCCGCCCATGCCTGCGGTGATGAACACCATTTTGGTGCCGTCTTCGAGGAAACGTTTGATCTCGTCGAGGCTTTCCAAGCAGGCTTGTTTGCCGACGCTCGGTTTGCTGCCCGCGCCGCGTCCTTCGGTGAGGATTTGGCCCAGCGAGATTTTGTTGGGTACGGGGCTGAGTTGCATGGCCTGCGCGTCGGTGTTGCAGATGGCGTAGTCCACGCCGACGATGCCTTGCTTGTACATGTGGGTGACTGCGTTGCTGCCGCCGCCGCCTACGCCGATGATTTTGATGATGGAAGGTTCATCCTTCGGAAGGTCGAAAAGCATAACTAAGTGAGTTATGAGTTATGAGTTATGAGTTATACTCGTGATGTCGCGGTTAGAATTGCTGGAAGAGAAAGTAAGTGGATAGGGAGACCAATAAAATTGTCTTGGTGTTTTCTATCAACTTGTTTTTCTTCTTTGTCAAAATTGCGCTGCGAACCATGCGCAGCAACTCGTCGGTATCCTGATACATGGATTGAAATTCTGTGTCGCTCAGGTATTTCGTGCGATGCAGTAATTCCAGCCAGTACAGTGTTTCGTCAGTCTCTTTCTGAGCAATGCCCAGTTTGTGTATGAAGTCGGCAATGCTTTCGCCATTTTGGGCTTCGCGGATATTGGCACCCGGCGAAGTCCCCGACCTCAACAGTTGTTTGCTCAACACATACTCTTTCTTCTCGGTCACCAAGTGCTTGTACAAGTTGACCACTCGAACCGCAAGGTTCATGGACTTCTCTCGCATGGGCGATGGATGAGCCATAAGAGTTATGAGTTATGAGTTATGAGTTATTTTAGATGCAGGTAATGAGAATGAGTATGTGTATGTCGTGATGGGTCATAACTCATACCTCATAACTCATAACTACTTCTTGTTGAAATCCATGTCAGGCTCGGCTTCGAACCACTCTTTCGTTTTCTTGAACACGTTGTCGAACCACGACGCGCCTTTTTCCTCCGAAACGTTGGACGGCTCGCGGTCTTCGTCCGCAATGGCCGCTTTCGGCTCCTCCACTGGGGCTTTCGAGGGGTCAATGTCGTGCAAGCCGCGCAGCAGGAGGCCGATGGCCGTGCTGAAAATCGGGCTGCTGACCGACTCGTGGTAGCCGTGCGCAAGGTTCTCGACCGGTACCCCGATGCGGCAAGCCATGCCGGTGTGGAACTCGGTGAGTTTGTCCGTGTTCGCCAGCAACGAGCCGCCGCCGGTGAGCACGATGCCGCCGATGAGTTTGCGCTCGTAGCCGCTGCGGCGAATTTCCCACAGCACGTAATCGAGCACTTCCTCCATGCGCGCCTGGATGATGCGGGCGAGGTTTTTCTCGCTGATCTCCTTGTGGTCGCGGCCTTTGAGGCCCGGAATCGTGATGATCCGGTTGTCGAACACCTCGTTGGCGAGGGCGGAGCCGAACTTGACTTTGAGTTTTTCCGCCTGCGGGGCCATCACGGTGCAGCCCTCCTTGATGTCGGCTGTGATGACGTTGCCGCCGAAAGGAATCACGGCGGTGTGCCGGATGATGCCTTCGTGGAACACGGTGATGTCGGTAGTGCCGCCGCCGATGTCCACGAGCGCCACACCGGCCTGTTTTTCCTCGTCACTGAGGGTCGCGTCGGCGCTGGCGATGGGTTCGAGGGTGAGGTCGGCCACTTTCAGGCCGGTCTTCTCGATGCAGCGGTAGATGTTGTTGACGGCGGTAATCTGGCCCG
Source organism: Saprospiraceae bacterium (assembly GCA_043718855.1). Taxonomy (GTDB): domain Bacteria; phylum Bacteroidota; class Bacteroidia; order Chitinophagales; family Saprospiraceae; genus M3007. The sequence goes on from JAYSUY010000151.1 coordinate 4,117, forward strand.
TGATGATGTGAAAATTGGCCTCCAAACGCACGCCGCACATCCCGACAGGGTCGGTGATGCCCTGCTCGGAGTCCACGGTGAACTCTTGCGGGAAGACGTGGATGATCTTGTCGCCGGGCGGCAGCACGAGTTTGAACATGTCGTTCACTAGGCGGTCAATGTCGCGGCGGGCGATTTCGGTGTGGTCGCTCTCGCGGGTCAGGATGCCCCGGTGTTGCAGGCTTTTGATGTGCTGTCCGGCGATGCCGACGTGGACCGTGCGGAAATTCATGCGGGCGTTGCGCTGGCAGATTTCCACGGCCTCTCGGATGGCTCCGACCGTTTTTTCGATGTTCGAGACCACGCCGCGCAGCACACCGACGCTCTCGACCTTGCCGATACCGACGATTTCGAGTTTGCCATGTGCGTTTTTGCGGCCAGCGAGGCAGCAGACTTTCGTCGTGCCGATGTCTAAGGCAACGACCACATCGTGGGGTTGTGGGATAAACTCCGTCATAATGTGTTGATTTAAAATGTTCTGAGTTTCAGTTGTTTTCTCATTCCTTCGTCGCGGTGCGAAACTCTTTCCCGCGCCAAAGGTATTTTTTAAAAATTATTTGTGTCAAATTTTTTGTTTCAAAAATCTGCGATAATCCGCGTTCGATGTGGATGGGACGCGGATGACGCGGATGTTCCAACGCGGATTCCTCACCGCTTGCATACCACTTGCCCGCTGTATTTTAGGTTAATCGTCTCGTACTTCCTCCACCCTTCATACGGCATCCCCTGCTGGTAAAAAATCTTCAACCGCCTCAGTTTGTCCTCCAGCCGCCGGGCCGAACCCAGCACGATTTTCTGGTCGCCCACCAGCGGGACGAGGATGAATTCGCCCGCGTTGTTAATGTGTACCTGCTGGATAAAGGAGCCAAAAAAGTCGTCGGCCAGCAGGGTTTGAGTCAGGGCGAACAGGTCTTTCAGGGTGCTTTTTCTTTTTTCCCGAAACTCTGGGGTGTAGGGTGCCACGTTGCCGGTAGCCACCAGCACCCGGGCGGCGAAGTTTTTGGACGGGGGCATCTTTTTGCCCGCCGCGTCGAGGTAGTAGTTGCCGCCGTTGTTGTCCAGTATCCGCAGCACCGGCTCGCGCTGCTCGATGCGGACGTGCAGTTGGTTGTTCTGATCAATGTAGGCATCGGCGTTTTTCACGAATGGGTCTTCTTCCAGCACGCGCTCCATGCGCTCCACTTCGAGGTTGGCCAGTTCGGTGCCTTCGAGGGTGTTGCCGAAGGACACCAGCAGTGCTTGCCGCACGTCGCGCTCGCTGATGAGTTTGTCGCCGCTGGGCAATGGCTCCACGGTCACCTGTACGCCCTCGGCGAAGGTGTTGGCCTTGCGGTTGCGGGCGATGAGCCAGATCATCACGACGATGAAAAGGAACATCAGCCAAGCAAGGCGGCCGTAGCGGAGACGAGGTAATTGCATATTAGTTCTTAGTTATCAGTTGTTGGTTATCAGTATCGTCTGTGTGCTATACATCGCGGCGCAATGGAACACAGATGACACAGATACTTCGTAACACAGATTTTATTGGTTTCTGAGTTTTTTGCGGTCGTTTGTGAATATTTTGCGGCTGACTTGGGGTTTTATGCCAAAATTTAGCAGTAACCCAACCTCTTTATCTGTCCCCCGCAGGTAGTTGACCAATTGATTTTCATGTTCTATCGCAAGCACTTCAACTGCTTTTAACTCGAGAATGACCAAACCATCCACCACGAGGTCTGCGTAATACTCTCCTACTTCTATTCCCTTGTAATGCACCACAATTTTCTTCTGCGCTTCCACCTCGAAGCCTCTGCTTTTCAACTCCAAGTACATGGCGTTCTGATAAACTTTTTCCAAAAAACCATAGCCCAGTTCGTTGTAAACGTGGTAAAAAACACCAATGATTTTTTCCGTCAGTTCACTATGTAACCCTTCATGCTGCATAAAAAATCTGTTTTTATCTGTGCTGCTTGCATCTGTGTCATCTGTG
>JAYSUY010000152.1:0-6122 GCA_043718855.1 Saprospiraceae bacterium
TCTGACATTTCACGAAGTTTCCAGATGCCGGGCTGAACAGGCGACCTACATTCACACGGCGATTTCGTCAGTGCTTCATGGGTCATTTCGCCATTGGCACCTCCGCGCTTTCTACCCTCTACCTTCCACCTCTACCCGTTTTCACCATGAACAATTTTTTCCTCGCCCTCTCCACTCGTCAAAGCCTGAGACCCTGCATAACTCATCACTCATACCTCATAACTTTCCTACTCCTCGGCCTCCTCCCCGCCGCCCAAGCCCAGACCCTCAGCATCTCCTACCAAAACCCCGACGGCCTCTTCGTGTGCAACGCCGACGAGTGCAACGTGACGCTCAGCAACTCCGGTGCAGCCGCCGCTACGGGGGTAAAATCTACTCTCACTTTGCCCGCTGGCATCACCTACGTCGCCGGGTCGGTGCAGGGCGCGGTGGAGTCCAACATCAGCAACCCAAACGTACCGGTTTTTAGCCTCGGCGACGTGCCTGCGGGCGGCTCACTGAGTTTCCAACTGACGCTGAAAGCCGGTTGCGACCTGCAAGCAGCCATCAACAGCGGCCAGTTGTTTTCCAACCAAATTGCCGCATCGCATGCAGGCGGAAATGTGCAAGCCACCACCCAACTGTACAAGGTAGAAACCGCGCTACTGCTCATCACTTCGGTGTCTCAGGCTGCGCTCAGCGGCTCGCAGGGCGAGGTGGTGACGCGCAAAATCACGGTCAAGAACACCCGAGAAGGGGCTATTAAAAGTTTGGCATTCAAGGACATACACGATAAAGGTGTGGACATCACGCTGGAAGGCATCGGTGGCACCAACACGGCGGGCACCATCTTCCAAGCCACTGTGCCGGGCCTGACGTTCAAGAATGTGGGCGACGGCGACGACCTGCTGGAGAACGGGGAGGAGATTACCCTTTTTGAAAAAATTAGTATCACGAAATGCACCACCGCTACGCTGCTGGTGCCCTCGGCCATCACCATCGGCTGGGGCTGCGATGCATCGGTGTGCCAGCAGGACACGACTTCGGCCAAACTCACGATTGTGCCGGGCAACAAGAACCCCGACCTCGTGTTCCTGCCCAAGTACAGCCTCTTCAGCGACCAGTGCGGCCAAACCCCGGCGGTGCAGGAAATGCTCATCGTCAATCTGGGCGAAGCCGCCACAAAGAGCATCGGGATGGTGCTGCAAAGCGGCGACACGGCCCGTCTCGGCATCGACATCGGCTCCTTCGAGGTGAATACCGGCAGCGGCTGGCAGCCCGTAGCCGCCAGCGGCAAAACCACTTTGCTGGAATCCTGCGACCTGACCTTCCACAAAACAGCCAACCTGACGCTGCCCGGCCTCGCCGCTGGCGACTCGATGCGGATGCGCTTCAGCGCTTACTACTGCGCCACCACTTGCTACCGAAATCCGGCGGGATTCAGCGGCGCCTACTCCTACCCAAAGGCTTGCCCGGAGAATCAGTTCTTGGGCGGCGTGTTCAATTTTTACCCTACTCACTCCGACACGGAGGTGGATGCTTCGGTGCAGTACGACTTCGGCGGCTGCATGGCGATGGAGGAGCCGTACCCATTCACCTACTGGACCAAATCGCAGCGGCAATTGGTGGACACGGGCTATTTCCACGTCTTCCTCGACCTGCCCTGGGGCTTGGAGTGGGGCGGCTGCGATGCGGCAATGGACGGCAAACCGCCCCTCAAAGTGGAGGTAAAACCCACGCCGAAGACTTCCACCGAAGTGCATTTGGTGTACCAACTGCCCTTCTCCGCCGACTCGGTGGGCATGAATTTTTGCCTCAAATTCATGTGCGTCGACACTCCGACCTGCGGCAACTTACTCACGTTCGACATCCCCAGCGGCGGCGGCTTCACGGTGTTCTCCGTCCCGGCTGGCTGCTCCGGCTGCGACCTCACAGGCCAGTCCGTATCGGGCTTTGCCAGCAGCCCCGACGCGGGGCGCGAGTGCATCATCGCGGAGTGCGACTACTTCACGGTGGTGGGCGACCTGACACATTGCAAGAGCATCAAAAAGTGTACAGGAGGAAGAAATTTTCTTCGAACTAATTATTCCTTAGATGCTTACCGCATCAACTTGGGCTTGCAGGACGACGACGACGACCGCCAAGCCGACAGCGACAAGACAACGACTTCTCCCAAAATCCGCCGCGACCGCTTCATCACCGGCGACACCATGCGCGTAGTGTTGCGCAGCACTTTGAAAAAAGGTGCTTACAGAGAAGTGGGCTTCCGGCTCTTCCTGGAGTCGTGGAGCAGCGACTTCGGCACCGATGGCGGCGACGCTTACCCACTGCCCAACGGCCAGCAGTTTTTGGTCAACAACAAGGGGCTGGCCTACTTGGGTGGCACGGTGCGCTTCGTCATCGCCGCCACCGGCCAGCAGTACACTTGCCCGGTGGGTGCGCCTACTATCCAGAGCGACAGGCACTTGTTCGATGTGGCCGACCCCAACCTCCGCCCAGAGCAGATTGTGGACAAAATCATCTCGATGTACGACGAGTATTATTTCAACCTCGCAGAACTGAGCACGACGGGCTGTGTGCCGCCCGATCTGACGCTCATGGACGGCGACTCGATGGTGTTCGTCGGGCATTACCAGTTCAAGCAAAACTTCATCCCCCTCTACGGCGGCCCGCCGCCGCCGCTCGTCAATTTCCGCTGCGTAGTGGGCGGCATGGACACGCCCTACGCCTGGAAATCGGACAGCACCACCGTGCCGCTGCTCCGCCAGTACTCCGGGCTGCTGGAGCGCATCACCGTACCGGCCTTCGACCTGCTGCCCTGCCAAGCGGCGGAGCAGCGTTCGCCTTTTTCCTACGAAATGCGCATCGCCCGCGCCAACCTTTTCCCCTACGAAGTGCGCCCGCTCTCTGCCATCACCCACTTCGACCACACCCTACCGGGTGTGGTGCCAGTGCTCGACAAGCGGCTCACGCACCTGCGCTTGCAAGAGGAAGTGCCGCTCTTCGCCAACGTGCCGCTCGACCCGGCGGCCAGCGTGATTGATTTCAGCCCCTACTTCGCCAAGCCGCTCGACGAGGGCTGGAACCTGCAAGCCGATTTCAAACTGGGCTACGACTGCATGGCGAGGGAGGATGTGCCTTCCATCACTACCCTCAAGATGAAGTACGCGAGCGATTTTTTCAAGCAGCCCAACCCCTGGGAAACGCTCATCGAAAACCCGGCGGGCTACAACGCGGCCGGCCCCAACCTGCGCTTGGCCTTGCCCGATTCGCTGGTGTACCTGCTGGATGCCGATTTTTCCCTGAATTTTAAAATCCGAAACCTAAGCACTTCGGAGGGGCCAAACGGCTGGCTCGTGGTGGAAGCCAACGGCGTGCTGGCCGATGTTCAGTTGGTGTTTTTGCCCAGCGGCCAGCCCGTGCCGTCGGTGGGCGGGGTGTACCAAATCGGCAACTTTATCGGCTCAGAGCAGAAAGATTTTGCCCTCAAAGCCACCAGCCTCGCCTGCGACGTAGCCACCCTCCGGCTGCGCTACGGCTGGGACTGCTCGCCCATGACCAACGTCGCCAGTGAGGTGTGCCGCAGCGCGACAAAAACCATCAAAATCCGCCCGATTGAGCCAGAGTTGGAGTTGCTTTTGAAAAAACAGCCCGCCGGGCTGCCCTTCTGCGAGCCGTCGGATTACTTCGAATTTGAGATTTACAACGCCAACGAAGGCACCGCTACGGGCCTGCTCGCCAGCCTGAAACTGCCGCCCGGCCTCAGCATCGTGCCCAATTCGGCGCAACTTTCGTACCCCAGCGGCAGTGCCTGGCTGCCCCTGCCCGACCCCACACTCGCCAACGGCACCTACCAGTGGAAACCGGCAACCGTCGCTGCCGCTCTTGCCCTCAACGGCCTGACAGGCATCGGCACCGCGCCCAAAAACTCGTTCAGCATCCGCTTCAAAGTCGAGGCGGGCTGCGGCTTTGTGTCCAACTCCCAGATCGTGTACGGCAGCCAAGCCGTGAAGCCCTGCGGCGCGCTCTCCAACCTGCTGCGCAAGCCCGGCGCACCCGTGAAATTGGCCGGACTGGAGCCTTCCTATTCCGTGCAGGCCCAACTCGGCTTCACCGCCCCGCCCGGTCTGGCGGCCTGCGGCCAAACGGTCGGCCTCACCGCCAACCTCTTCGCGGGCAGCGCGCCCAGCCCCGGCGACAGCATCTACCTGCTGCTGCCCGCTGGCACGAGTTACGTCGCCGGTTCGTACCAAGCCGGAGCCAACGCCCCAGCCGGGCCGCCCCAGGTGAAGGGTCAGACCCTGCAACTGCCGCTGCCGAGCGGCGCGGGCAACATCACCTTCAAATTTGAAATCCGCTACGACAACCCAGCGGGCTGCGACGACAAAATCGTGGCCCTGCAAACCCGTGAGCGCGAGGCCATGTACTGCCCCTCGAAGGGCATCAATTGCAGCGTGTACGTCGCCACCGGCGAGTCGCTGCTGACGCTCAACACCCAGAATCCCGACCTGCTGCTGAAAAACTTCGAGCCGGTCGCCTCCGGCAACGGCTTTACATTCAAGGCTTTGTTAGAAAACGTAGGCGCAGGCGCGGCCCAAAACGAGATCGTGAAATTTTACCTCGACCAAAATGGCAACGGCAAGGTGGACGCAGGTGAGCCGCTCGTGCAGGAGGCCAAACTCAGTCAGTTCATCGCCGCTGGCGGCTCGGCCCCAGTGTCTGGCCCGCTCAGCAGCGGCCCCATCGACCTCTGCAAACTCATCGCTGTGCTGGCCGGGCCAGACAACTGCACCTGCTCCGACCGCACATTCCCGCTGGGCGGCGACGCAGTGGTGACCACTTCGCTGGCTTCCTGCGCGGTCGGCCCGTTCACCTTCGGTACCGAAAATCTGAGCGGCCACACCTACACCTGGACGACTCCCAACGGCCTATCCTGTACCGCTTGTCCGACCGCGACTTTCACGCCCGGCCCGACGGTGCTGCCTGGCGACGCGCTCACGTTCGTGCTGCTCGACAAGTCGGGCAACTGCACCGTGGAGCGCAGGTTTGAGGTGAAATACGGCGCACCGAGCGGCATCCAGATGCCAGACCAGACCATCTGCAAGGGCGAAACGGCGACGCTCACAGCCCCGCCCGGCGGCACCTACACTTGGAGCGGCCCCGGCGTATCCAACGCGCCCACCGTTTCGGAGCAAGTGATAACGCCTACTGCCACAGCGAATTACCAAGTCACAGTGACGTTCACAGGCGGCTGCACGGGTACGGCGCAGAGTCTCGTCACGGTGCTGCCTTCCGATACGCTGCGGCTTCCAGACCGGAAAACCTGCAAGGGCAGCCCGCTTGACGTGTTCGGCACGCTGACGGATGTGGAGGGAATTTACACCCAAAAATTAGCCAACGTGCAGGGCTGCGACAGTGTGATTTTGCAGCGGTTGTTCGTCGCGCCGACCAACACGTTGGAAAATTTGCCGCTTTGCCCGCAGGGCGAAGTCCTCGTTTTTGGAGAAAAAGTGAGTCAGTCGGGCAGTTTTTGTAAAAATTTCCAGAACGCACTGGGTTGCGACAGCACGCACTGCATCGTGGTGCAATCGGTACTCGCGCCCGTGTTGCCTACGCCCGACACGACGACCGTAGCGCAGGGCGACATGGTGCAACTCATGGGCCCGGCCAACATGGCAGACTACCTCTGGTCGCCCTCCACGACGCTGACGTGCAACACCTGCCCCTCGCCGTTCGCTACGCCAGATTCGGCCACGACATATTTCCTGAAAATCCGTGACGGCAACGGCTGCGAGGGCGGTGTGAGCTACCGAGTGCTGGTGTTCCCGCCCTGCAATGCAGGTCGGCTGCAAATCCCGAACGCCTTCACACCCAACGACGATCAGGTGAACGATGCATTCCGGGTGGTGCCGTTCGATGGTTTTGAGGTGGTATTTGCCTTGCAGATTTACGACCGCTGGGGCCGCAAGGTGTTCGAGCAAACCAGCCAAGCCGCGCTCGAATGGGACGGCACAGTGGATGGCAAACCCGCTCCAGCAGATGTGTACGCCTGGGTGATTGTGGTGGACTGCCCGGCAAAGGGGCGGATGACGCGGACGGGGGATGTGACGCTACTGAGGTAGGGGCCTGAGTGAGGCGGTGAC
>JAYSUY010000153.1:0-2240 GCA_043718855.1 Saprospiraceae bacterium
TTGTGCATCTTTTGTGCCTTCTGTGTTTCAAGATATGGGCATCTAATTTCAAAACTCCCCGCCCGATCCCCCGCCGCCAAACTGCCCGCCTCCAAATGACTCCCGCTTGATTGCTGTGGCCGGCGCGTTCTGACCACCGATGCCCTGCTCCACCAGCCGCTGCTCGATTTCTTGCAGCAGCGAAGTCTCCGAATCCTCCTCGTAGGTGTATGTCGTGGCGTTTTTCCGTAAATACCGGATGGCGAAGTATGCCACCGCAAACAGCACTGCGCCGCCAATGACAGCCGCCCAAGCCAGCGGCATCACATGGTGGTAGTATCGGAACGAGAACACTGCTGCTGCCACGCAACCCAGCCCGATATCCAGCAGGACACGGTTTTTGCGCCGCAAACCCCACACGATGTAGGCCACCGGCACCAGAAAAGTGAATGCCCAGAAGAACCAGCCGATCGGCACCTGCTCCAACTCAAACAACGCTGCACCAGCTTGTTGCACTACCCAGTAGTTGCCGCTGGCGTAAAACGTGACCAGTGCCAGCAACTCCACCACGCCCAGCGGCCCATGCCAATGCCTCCATGCCCAGCGGCTTTGCCCCTGCTGCGCAAAAAAGCAAGTCGCTGCTGAAAACGCCATCCCCGCAAACGGGAGCAGGTAAAGCGCCAACCGAGGCACCTCCTTCACCACCAGCAGCACGATGAGCAGCGAACACACAAAAGTCGCTGCTGCCGCCAACCGGTCGGCGTAGCGGATGCTGCCCAGTGTCAAAAACGGTAGTGCCATCAGGCAGCAGATCAGCGGTTCAGGCCCGTCAAAAAGCAGTATCAAGCCCCCAACGATGGCCCCAATGCCGGAGTACAGCAGCACATCATCAATGCCACTGGCCCGGTGCCGAGCCGACTGGATGGCCCAACGCTCCAGCACCAAAAAACAGACCGCCCCCCAAAGCAGGCAGTACAGCGCAAAGCCCGTCTCCGAATTAGGCTCCACCACCATCCCGATAATACCTGCCGCTGCCAGCAGCAGTATGAAACAAAAAATAGCCAGCCCGATGCGCACAAACACGTTGGGCGAGTAGAAATCCGCCTTGTGCTGATCCTGCACAGCCTGCCATTTTTCATCGGAAAGCAGCCCTTTTTGGTGCCAATCGCGGGCGGCGTCTTGGGTCAGGAGGGCATCCAGCCACTCGATGTTGTAAGCGATCATGGTGCGTCGGTTTTGATGAAGCGTTTGTAATTGATGAGAAAAACGATGACCCCAAGGCACGACAGGAGGAAGTACAGCAGGTAGAACATGAAGTCCAGATTCAAGTCGCTCGAAAATTTGATCAGCATGTACGTCAAGCCGATGTAGCCGTACAGCACTGCCACCGTGAGGAAGTAGAGCGAGCCGCGCGTACGGGCATACCAGAGGAAAAAACCGACCGCGATGCACAGCAGCGGGAAATAAATCGCCGCTTGATCCAGCACCATCATGCCAGCCAAGCAGGAGATCATGCCGATGTGTACCCCAAAATTGAGGTAAGTCAGCGCAAAGTGCTTCTTGATGTCCAGCCGTTCGCCCAAGTATGCAGCCAAGGCCAGCAGTGCGCTGAGGAAAACCCCGGCCTGCACCAGTGCCACGCTGTTGAAATCATTTTTGGAAAGCAAATCTTGCAACGTCACCGTCACGCCCAGCCATGAAGCCAGTGCCGTGATGCCCAGCGACAGCACCCCCCGGTTGTCCAGCCAGTAGGCCAAACCCAAAAACAGCACCATCGGGATGAACGTCGCCAGCCCATAGCGACTGCCGAAAATCTGGTACTGATACTGCCAGTAGCCCTCCATGATCAGAAACGTGAGACAACCCAGCAGCAAAATGTAGTCGTAATAGAGCGTAGGGCTTTTTACCTCGCCCCGTGAGAAGGGCTGTCGCCGCTGCACGGCATACCAAAAACAGCCTGCACTCACCGCCCCAATCAGCGCAATGAGTGCCACATGGCCGATGCTGTCGATGTTTTGATAGATGAGAAAGCCCAATCCCACATTGAGCAGCAGCACACCGAGGTACAGCAGGGTTTTCAGTTCCCAGTGCAGCGAAAACGGCTTTTGAGATTCAAAAAGCGTGATTTTTGCTGCGTCGTCGGGGGTGACGAGTTCCTCGTGGAGGAGGTTGCGGAGGAGGTGTTCGTGCATAAGTTAGGAACAGTAGCGGAATTAGGATTCCAAATGTAGCACGTTTCACCATTTTGCAGCCCATTCCAG
>JAYSUY010000154.1:0-6116 GCA_043718855.1 Saprospiraceae bacterium
GGAGTAGAGAGATGTCCCAGAAGCAAGTCAAGATTTCAATAAAACCGCACCACATCATGCAGCATCAGTGCTGCTATGATGCCCGCAGGCACATAAAAAATCTGCTGTTGCAGGGCAGGAAAAATGCCCACGCTGAACAGTGCGCCAGTGAGGAAACTGCACATCACGATGAGCCGCAGCAGGGCTTCGCGCTGGATAAGGCGGCGTTTTTCGCCATCGGAGTGGAAAATTTCGGCGATGTCCACTCCCAGTTCGTTCACCACGCCCGTCATCTGGCTGGCCTTGATCAGCGACGAAGTAGTCAGGCTCACCATCGCATTTTGGATGCCGATGGAGAACAGGATCATGCCAGGGAACACCGCCGGGTGCAGCGCGTGGGAGTTTTTGGCCGAGGAGGCGACGAAGCAAAACAAGAGCGAAACCACCGCCAACGGCAGCAGGTGCAGATAGCGCCACTTCATGAGTTTTTCCCGCTCCACGCACCAGCCGGCGAAGAAGCCACCCAAGAAAAACACGAACAGCCACAAAAAAATGGAGCCTGCCGTCTGCATTTTGCCCTCGTAGAGGTCGCGGGCAATCTGTGGGAGCAGGCCCGTTACGTTGGTCACCACCATGGAAAAAGTCATCAGTCCGGCATAGATCACGATGCCCGAACTGAAGGGATAAACGAAGGCGTACACCATCTTGATGGCGAACGTGCGGCGGTTCAACTGCTCCTGCCGGATTTGTGGGATGGGGAGCGGGATGTCGGGTAATTTCCAGATTTTCATTCTGCAAAAATAGAACAACCATACCTTCGTCCGCTCATTATCACAACTTGTCCCGATTCATCGGGACTCCCTCATCATCTCATTATTAAATTCCCCTCCATGTGGCTTCCCATCTCGCCCGACTGTGACTTTTCTCTCCACAACCTCCCCTTCGGTATTTTCCGTCCCGGCGGGCAGGGCCAGCCCCGCGCGGGCATCGCCATCGGCGACTATATCATGGATTTGGCGGCTGCCGCCGAATCGGGCCTGTTCGGCAAGCGGCGTTTTTTCAAAAAAATATTTGCCCAAAATACCCTCAACGAGTTCATCGCGCTCGGCAAGCCCGTGACCGGGCGGGTGCGGCGCAAGGTGCAGGAGTGGCTCAGTCAACCCGACAGACCCGACAACGCAGACCAAATTCTGTGTGACCGCCGCACCGTTCAGATGCTGCTCCCCATCCGAGTGGGCAACTACACGGATTTTTACAGCAGCATGGAGCACGCCACCAACGTGGGCAAAATGTTTCGCCCCGATGGCAACCCGCTGCTGCCCAATTGGCGCTGGCTGCCAGTGGGTTATCACGGCCGGGCCTCGTCGGTCGTGGTGAGTGGCACCCCGATACGCCGCCCTTCAGGCCAAATTTTGCTGCCCGGCGGTGCGCCAGATACCCCTGTGTTCGCCGCTTCGCGGCAAATGGACTTCGAGCTGGAGGTGGCTTTCGTGGTGGGGAAAGAAACCGCGCTGGGCGAGCCCATCCCAGTGGGCAAGGCCGATGAGTACATCTTCGGGCTGCTGCTGTTCAACGACTGGAGCGCCCGTGACATCCAGCGCTGGGAGTATGTGCCGCTGGGGCCTTTTTTGGGGAAAAACTTTGGCTCCTCGGTGTCGCCCTGGATCGTGCCGCTCGAAGCGCTGAAACCTTTCCGCACCAAAGGCCCGAAGCAGACTCCCGCTCCGCTCGACTATTTGCAGCAGCGCGGCGCACAGAACTACGACCTTGCGCTGGAGGTGGCAATTACTTCATCGAAAAGTAACGCGGAGACGGTGGTCAGCCGCTCCAACTTTCGATACCTTTACTGGTCGATGGCGCAGCAATTGGCGCACCACACCAGCAACGGCTGCAACGTGCAAGTGGGCGATCTGCTGGCTTCTGGCACCATCAGCGGCCCCGGGCTGGGCAGCTACGGCTCCATGCTGGAACTCTCGTGGGGCGGCAAGCAGCCGGTGGCGATGGCAGACGGAAGTACCCGCACTTTTTTGGAAGACGGCGATGTGGTGACGATGCGAGGGTGGGGGGAGAGCGGCGGCGTGCGGGTAGGGTTTGGGGAGGTGAGGGGGCTAATATTGGCACAAGGCAGTAATTTTCAACACCAATAACTGCTGCACAAACATCCACGAGGTGATTGAGCACAATCATTACCACTTGGAGCAGAATGTCCTGATAAAAAACTACTCTTTCGGTTATTATGAAACACACACTACTCCTTGCTCTCCTGAGCATCATCACAGTCGCATTTGCCGAAGCGCAAACCACTGTTTACTCGCAAAGCGGGGGCAACTGGACTACCTTAGTCTGGAACACGATGGCTGACGGCAGCGGATCGAACGTGACAGATCCAAACAGCTCGACGACGAGTGTAGTCATCCAAAGCAACCATGCTGTGGTGCTGAACAATGGCCCAAGGGATGTCCAAAACATCACAGTAGAGACAGGTGCCACACTCAACTCAGGCGTTGCTGTCAATCGCTATATTCAAGTGTTCGGCAGCTCAGTAATTTTTGACGGGAACATAGGCGGAGGCACAGATGGCATCAGCTTGGACATCAATGGGCCTACCTGTGCCATCAGCGGCTCGGGCGCCATCCAACTGGCTCGCCTTCGGAAAGACAACGACCCAGGACAAGCAGCGACCACAGACCTCACCATCCAATCCAATATTACGCTAATCTTTGCCGGCACTTGCCTCTACAACAACTCCCCCACACGCACCTTCAACGTCATCATAGAAAGCGGCAAAACCGTAACGCTCTCCAATGCGAACGGCGATGTGTCTGTTGACGGCACCAACGGCGGCCCAAACGGAGTGGACCAAATGGGCACTTTCACCATCAATGGTACGCTCGACATTCAGGGAAGTTCGGGCGACTTGTTTGTGCGGACGGACAACATCTCTGCGGGCACCAACGACATCGCTTACGTCATCGGCTCCAGCGGCACAGTCAAAGTAGGCGGCACCTTGCACGGTAATAACGGGTCGAATAACGCAGCGATCTCTAAACTGACCATCAACAACGGCGGGGTTCTTGAATTAAAAGGTGCCACACCGACTACGAACGTCAGCGGCACCCGCGACAACTTTGACCTCCAGACAGGATCCACTGTCATCTACTCTGGGGCTAGCGCACAAGCCATCGAGAGCAAGTTTACTTACTCCAATCTGACCGTTTCTGGGGGCGGCAAGACCACCAACGGTAACGTGACGGCCAACAGCACAGTGACACTCATTGACTGCAAAATCACATTAAACGCCAACACTTTTACTATTGGCTCCTCTGGCAACATTACTGGCGCGAGCGCCAACGGATACATCCAGACCAACAGCACAGGCCAACTTATCCAACAGGTCGGCAGCAGCGACGTGGATTTTCCTGTCGGGAAAAGCGGTTACAACCCCATTACGTTGAACAATACTGGCGGCACTGCCGATAATTACAGCATCCGGGTACTGGACGACGTGTTCACGAACGGCACAACCGGGGCAGTCATTACAGACAATGTCGTGGATCGCACTTGGCTTATCAGCGAACCAGTACCTAGTGGTACCGACTTAGACCTTACTGTACAATGGAGTAGTGGAGAAGAACTTGGCGCTTTCGATAACTCAGCGTGCTATGTTTCTCACTATTTTGGTGGCATCTGGAATCCTGATGTGGCAGCCGGAGCATTGGGGGGCGATCCTTACACCCGTACCCGTACAGGCGTTACGAGCATCTCCGCACCATCCCCTTTCGCAGTAGGCAGCAACACAGAATTGCCCATCGAACTCACCGCCCTCACCGCCCTCGTCCAAAAACGCGACATTCTTTTAACTTGGGAAACTGCCACCGAGCGCGACAACGCCTACTTCGCCATTGAGCGCAGTGCCGATGACAACACCTTCCGGGAAATCGGCCAGCGGCCCAGCCTCGGCAACGCCCGCAGCCCGCAAGCCTACCAGTTCACCGACCCCGCCCCCACCAAAGGCACCAACTACTACCGCCTCCGGCAGGTGGACACCGATGGTGGCTACTCGTACAGCCCAGTCGTCACGGCTATCATGGGCGGCTCGTTCGTCCGGCTTTCCCCCACAGCAGCCACCGATGTGCTGCGCCTCACGGCCAGCGAGCCAGCCGAAGAAACCCACACATGGCAAATTTTCGACACAGCAGGCCGGCTGCTCCAATCAGGCATCTGGGAAGCCGAATCTGTGCAGCACGAACTGAGCGTCGGCAACCTGCCGCAAGGCCACTACGCACTGCGCCTCACGGCTGGCCAATCAGTGCCTACGGTGCTGAGGTTCCAGAAAATGTGATTACTTGGGAGCAGATTAGGTGGGCGGCAAACTAACTTTGCCGCCCACCCAATCTGCCGAACCAACCACATTTGATGACTACCCGCTCTTTTTTCTCCTATCTAGCACTCGTCACCGCCGCCGCCGCAGTGCTGCTGGCAGCCCTGCATTTTGCCGTGCCGCAAGCCCAAGCCCACTGGAAATTCGCGGTAGCCTCGCTCAGCCTGTTCGTGCTGGTGTGCATGGGCCTGTATTTTGCCGGAGCCAGTGCCGCCCGCAGCAGCAACAAGTACGCCTTCACCAACCTCGTATCAGTGTCCGTGTTCGGCAAAATGGTGACTGCCATCGGGTTCCTGTTCGTGTATCAAAAAGCGGCGCAGCCGACCAACGAATGGTTTGTGGGCATTTTCCTGCTGTGCTATGTGGTGTATACCGGCTACGAGGTGTGGTTTATGACCCGCTTGGCGAAGTGACCCCGGCTGGAAATTTTTTAAAAAATTTCCCTCAAAAATTTTCTACTAAAAACATTTTGTTTATTTTTGTCCCTCAAATCAAACAAGCGCATCGCCGTATTTCGACAACCGCTTGAAAAACAAAAGATTGTTCAACGCCAGCGGCCCAGCGGCCAGCGGTAAAAAACAACAAAACCATGTCCAGCGAAAAAGAAAATAAAGCCCTGTCTGCCGAAAAAGAGAACAAGTTCAAAACCCTTCAGTCTACCATCGAGCGGCTTGACAAAACCTACGGCAAAGGCACCATCATGCGCCTCGGCGACAAGCAGACCGTTGAGGTGGAATCCATCCCCACCGGCTCGCTCGGCCTTGACATTGCGCTGGGCTGCAATGGCTTGCCCAAAGGCCGCATCATCGAAATCTACGGCCCCGAATCTTCCGGCAAAACCACCCTCGCCATCCACGCCGTAGCCGAGTGTCAGAAAAAAGGCGGCATCGCGGCCATCATTGACGCAGAACACGCTTTCGACCGCTTCTATGCCGAAGCACTGGGCGTGGATGTGAACAACCTGCTCATCAGCCAGCCCGACAACGGCGAGCAAGCCCTCGAAATCGCCGAGAACCTCATCCGCTCCGGCGCAGTCGATATCCTCGTGATTGACTCCGTAGCGGCCCTCGTGCCACGCGCTGAGATTGAAGGCGAAATGGGCGACTCCAAAATGGGCCTTCATGCCCGCCTGATGAGCCAAGCCATGCGCAAACTGACCGCCAACATCGGACGCACTGGCTGCTGCTGCATCTTTATCAACCAGTTGCGCGAAAAAATTGGCGTGATGTTCGGCAACCCGGAAACCACCACTGGCGGCAACGCCCTCAAATTTTACGCCTCCGTGCGCCTCGATATCCGCAAGAGCGGTGCCGCCCTCAAAGACAAAGACGGCAACGTGTTTGGCAACCAGGTGAAGGTAAAAGTGGTGAAAAACAAACTGGCACCGCCCTTCCGTATTGCTACTTTTGACATCATTTTTGGTCAGGGCATCTCCAAAGCAGGTGAAATCATCGATCTGGGCAGTGACTACGACATCATCCAGAAAAGCGGCGCGTGGTACAGCTACAACGGGGCGAAAATTGCACAGGGCCGCGATTCTGCCAAGCAGTTTCTCCTCGACAACCCCGAAGTTGCGCTCGAAATAGAGATCAAGGTGAAAGAAAAAATCGCCTCTGGTGTGACATCGGCCAAAGCGAGCAGTGCCAAAGGCGTTATCGCCGACGATGACGACGATGACGAATAATTTTGCCGCCAGTCTCTGGCTTTTCCTAATTTTGCATCCAGTTTGAACGTGTCGGGGCGGCTTGAGCCGCCC
>JAYSUY010000155.1:0-2239 GCA_043718855.1 Saprospiraceae bacterium
CTGAAACGCACTTTTCGCTCGATTGCTGTGAGTGATGATTTGGTCGGTCGTGTCCTTGATGCCGCTGGCGAGCCTATCGATGACTTCGGGAAATTGGTTCCCGGCATCCGAACGGCCTTCTTGCCCGTTTTCGTGGTGATCACGATCACACCATTGGTCGCACGCGAGCCATAGAGTGCAGCAGCAGCAGCACCTTTCAGCACCGTGAGGCTCTCGATGTTGTTCGGGTCAATGTCAAACGCCCGGTTGGAGTACTGCGAGCCGCTGGCCGCGCCCGTACTGGCGTTCACCGAGTTGTCGAACGGCACGCCGTCCACCACGAAGAGCGGCTGGGTGTTGCCCGTCAGCGAAGAGTTGCCCCGGATGTTGATCTTGGTGGACTGGCCAGGAGCGCCACCACCTGCCGTGATGTTCACGCCCGCCACTTTGCCCGTCAGGGCGCGGATGGGATCCACCTCGGCTTTCTGCACCATCTGGTCGCTTCTGATGTCAGTGGCCGAGTAGCCGATGGCCTTCTTGTCGCGCTGGATGCCGATGGCCGTCACGACCACCTCTTTCACCACCGCGTTGCCAGACATCGTCACGTCCACTACATTGGATGCGCCCAGGGTAATTTCCTGGGTTTCATAGCCGGTGTAGGAAAACACCAGCACGTTGGATCCCTCCGGCAACGATAAGCTGTACTTACCGTTGATATCGGTGCGGGTACCGGCTGCGACACCTTTCACGGCTATGGAAGCACCTACGAGTGCTTCACCATCGCCATTCACAGTGCCCATCACCGTGCGCTGCGAAAAGGCTGTGCCTACCGCAACGACAACCATGAGTAGGGTTGTCAAAAAACGCTTCATACGAAAATTGATTTGGTTAACAAAAAATGTGAAAATCGTGAGCCATTCCGGTCACTTCTTGGATTATATCGTCAGCTGCAAGCAGCGTTGAGTCAAAAAAAATGCCGCCAACGGGGCATCTGCGGCGCAGACAGGGGGTTGTTCAAAAAAAGTTGGTGTCGTGCTGGAGGTCGGAGCATTTCCCGACCCAAAAGCATAGACACCTGTACTGTTTTTCTTCACCCTCAGCTCCACACTTCGTCCTCGTTCAGCGGCACTCGAAAGTTTGATATGGTTGCCGTACGCGATTATTTTTATTCTGAAAATTTCGCATTTTGCCCACCAAAGGTAGATTATTCCCCCCAACAAAAATGAATAGAAATTGGAGTTTTTATCTCAATGCCAAATTCCCGTTGCCTGTTAAGTAAATGTAAAGCACTCAAAATGAACAAAATAACGTTGAGTTTTCCTCGACAGGAGCAAGCGTTTTTTCGCCCTTACCTCAACTGCCGGAGGTACATTTTCACCGTATTTGATAGGCCGTAGTACAACGCATCGCTGATGAGCGCGTGGCCGATGCTCACCTCCAACAGGCCAGGGCAGCAATCCCGGAAGTAGCGCAGGTTGTCCAAATTCAAGTCATGCCCGGCGTTGATGCCCATGCCAATATTATTTGCGACCAAAGCAGCAGCGGTATACGCCGACACCGCCGCTGCCTTGTTTTTTTTAAAATCATGGGCATACGGCCCCGTGTAAAACTCTACCCGGTCTGCTCCAGCAGCCTTCGCGCCTTCCACCATTGCAGCCACCGGATCCACGAAAACCGACACCCGGATGTGGTGCCGATGCAACTCATCCACCACCTCCCGCAGCCTTGCTTGCTGCCGTACCGTATCCCAGCCAGCATCGGAGGTGAGTTGATCGGGCGCATCAGGTACGAGTGTACACTGGTGGGGTGGGTAGGCCAGCACAATATCCAGAAACTCGCGGGTTGGGTTGCCCTCGATGTTGAATTCTGTAGTCACCACTTCGCGCAGCGCGGGTAGGTCATCGTAGCGGATATGCCGCTGATCGGGGCGCGGGTGTACGGTGATGCCTTCTGCCCCGAAGGCTTCGCAATCTTTGGCAATTTGGATCAGGTCGGGCAAATTACTGCCCCGTGCGTTGCGCAGCAGGGCTACTTTGTTGATGTTTATACTCAGACGAGTCATGTGTGGGTGGTGATGTGTTGATTTGTGGATGCGGTGATTTGGCAAAGCCGCTCGAACCTCTTGCCCGAAATCCTGTTACCTTCGCATCGATTTTTCAAACAAAAATAAGCAAGCAACGCCATGGATACTGTGACCAAAAGCCCCGTAATGCTGTACACGGAGCAAACGCCCAACCCTGAAGCCCTCAAATTCGTGACC
>JAYSUY010000156.1:0-6096 GCA_043718855.1 Saprospiraceae bacterium
TTTTGCCCTTTGCCCTTTGCTCCTTTGCCTTCTACTTCCGGCAAACCACCACCTTTTTTCCTTCCACATCGGTCGCTGCGAACAGATACACCTCGCCGCCGTCGCGTAGGCCCAGCCGCTGGCGCACCTGCTCCGCGCTGTCGGGAAAATTGCGCACGGCTATGTTGGCTCGTCCTTCCGGTACAGCAGCGGCCACCGATTTTCGGTCGTAGCGGCACACCGTTTCTATAGAAAAAATGCGCCCCGGCACATCTGGCACCCGCTCGGCGGAGGTGTAGAGATGGGTGTTGGGGTGGAGTTTCGAGAGGCCGTAGTGCTGGGCGAAACTGCGGAAGGCACCGGCTTTCAGCACCGCAGGATTGGGTTCGTACAGGTATTTTTGAGGAACTGAAAACGCCGCTTGCGCCAGTCGCTCGGTGCCAAAGGTGAACTCAAACGTTTGCTCCGAGCCGTCTTTGAGCAGGTGTATGGCGCAAATCGGGATGTCGTCGAGGCGGCTATTGGCTGTTGGCTGTTGGCTGTTGGCTGTTGGCTGCCCACCGTCCACGGCCTCCCCTCCTTCGTCAAAATTTCGGCGGGCAAACCCTCCACCTTCTACCCTCCACCCTCCACCTTCCAGCAAGTACAGCACCTCGCGACACTCGTCGTCGGCAGCCACCACCCAGATGCGGCTCACTTCGCCCAACTGATCGGCGGCCCGGCGCAGGTCGAGCAGCGGGGCGGTTTTGAGTAAAATTTGTGGAGTAGTTTTGAAAATTAAATCTTTGATATCCAGTATGTTGGGTTGGCAATCTTCCAAACGAAACACGCGGCCACCAGCCCCGTCGCGGCGGGCTGGGTCGAGGTACACGAGGTCGTAGGTGTCGGTGTTTTGGGCTAAAAACTGCTCTGCCGTGCTGTTCAGGCAGCGGATGTTGGTCGCGCCAAGTTGTTCGAAATTGTGCCGGACGGCTTCCGAAAGTTCGGCCCGCTGCTCGATGTGCAGTACCTCGCCGAAGTGCTGGGCAAAAAAGAAAGTATCTACACCCAGGCCGCCCGTGAGGTCAGCCATTTTTTTTCCTGAAAAAAGCCGCGCCTTGTACCGTGCGGTGCGCTCGGAGGAAGCCTGCTCCAGCGAGAGGGCCACTGGGAACAACAAGCCAGGCTGGTACCAAGCGGGAACTTTGTGGCGCAAGCGGCGCAGCGCGTCCACCTGCTGGGCCACGAAGGCCGCCGACCAGCCGTTGGGCATTTTGCTCAGGGCGAGCCGTTGTGGGTCGTCGTCGCGGTGTTGCCAGATGTGGGATTGAAGCGGGCTGAGCGTCATGAGGGCGAAGGTATTTGGGTCGGGTTGAACATTGGCATTGCCCAACAAAAAATCCCCCACAGCGACAGCCCGTCGTGTGGGGGATTTCTTTCTCTGAAAAACGCCGACCTCAGTTCTCTGCTTCCAAAGCCAGTTGAATGTCGGTGTCTTCGACCTGCTCTGCGTACGTCACCAAGAGGCCGTCTTTCGCTTCGTTCATGGCTGCCACAAGTGATGTGCCTTCGCTGGGTGTTTCGCTGAGGATGAACTCGGCGAGCGGATCCTCTACATATTTCTGGATGGCGCGGTGGAGCGGGCGGGCACCAAACTGCGGGTCGTAACCTTTTTCGGCCACAAAATCCTTGGCTTCCTCGGAGAGCGCAAGCGAGAATTTCATGTTATTCAGCCGCTGCATCAGGCCATCCAGCGCATTGTCGATGATCTTGAAAATCTCTTCCCTGCCGAGGCTGTTGAACACCATTACGTCATCGATGCGGTTGAGGAACTCTGGCGAAAAAGTTTTCTTCAACGCGTTCTGAATCACCGTTTTAGAGTTGTCTTCGGCGGCTTCCATACGGGCTTTGGTGGCAAAACCCACGCCTTGGCCGAAATCCTTCAACTGTCGCACGCCGATGTTGGAGGTCATAATGATCAGCGAGTTTTTGAAGTCCACTTTGCGGCCCATGCCGTCGGTCAGTTGGCCGTCGTCGAGCACTTGCAGCAGGATGTTGAACACATCGGGGTGGGCTTTTTCGATCTCATCCAGCAGCACTACGGCGTAGGGCTTGCGGCGCACTTTTTCGGTGAGTTGGCCGCCTTCTTCATAGCCCACATAGCCCGGAGGGGCACCGATGAGGCGGCTGACGGAGAATTTTTCCATGTACTCCGACATATCAATGCGCACCAGTGCTTCGTCGGTGTCGAACAAGTAGCGGGCCAATGAGCGGGCGAGTTCGGTCTTGCCGACTCCTGTGGGGCCGAGGAAGATGAAGGAGCCGACGGGTTTTTTCGGGTCTTTCAGGCCTACGCGGTTGCGCTGGATGGCTTTGGAAACCTTGATGACCGCTTCGTCTTGTCCGATGACCATTTTGCGGATGTCGTCGGCCATGCTGACGAGTTTTTTGCTCTCTTTTTGACCGACTTTGTACACGGGGATGCCCGTCATCATGGCCACCACTTCGGCGATGTCGTCTTCCACCACCGGGAAGCGGCGCACTTTGGTCTCGTCGTCCCACTCGGTTTTGGCAAATTCGAGGTTGCGCACGAGTTTGCTTTCGCGGTCGCGGAGGTTGGCTGCGTCCTCGTACTGCTGGTTTTTCACCGCCCGGTTTTTGTCGTCTTTGAGGGTCTCGATTTCTTTTTCCAACTCCTCGATGTGACGCGGCACGACGATGTTTTTCAGGTGGACGCGTGCGCCCACTTCATCCAGCACGTCAATGGCCTTATCGGGCAAGAAACGGTCGGTGATGTAGCGGTCGCTGAGGCGCACACAGGCTTTGATGGCATCCTCGGTGTACACCACGTTGTGGAACTCCTCGTACTTGGAGCGGATGTTTTGCAGGATGGTGATCGTGTCTTCCTGGCTGGGTGGCTCCACCAATACTTTCTGGAATCGGCGGTCAAGCGCGCCATCCTTCTCGATGTGTTGGCGGTACTCGTCAAGTGTGCTGGCTCCGATGCACTGGAGTTCGCCGCGTGCGAGGGCTGGTTTGAAGATGTTGGAAGCGTCGAGCGAGCCGCTGGCACCACCCGCGCCTACCATCGTGTGTATCTCGTCGATGAACAGGATCACGTCGCGGCTTTTTTCCAATTCTAACATGATGGCCTTGATGCGCTCTTCGAACTGGCCCCGATATTTGGTGCCGGCCACGAGAGCGGCGAGGTCGAGCATCACGAGCCGCTTGCCGAAGAGGGTGCGGCTTACTTTTTTCTGCAAAATGCGGAGCGCGAGGCCCTCCACAATAGCCGTTTTGCCTACACCTGGCTCACCGATGAGGATGGGGTTGTTCTTTTTGCGGCGGCTGAGAATCTGGCTGACGCGCTCGATCTCTTTGTCGCGCCCGATGATGGGGTCAAGTTTGCCTTCTTCAGCCATCTTGGTGATGTCGCGGCCAAAGTTGTCGAGTACCGGAGTGCGGCTTTTTTCTTGCCGTTTTTGGGTGTTCTGATAGCCTCCTTTGCGATCCTCTTCGTCGAAGTCCTCTTGGGAGCCATCGGCGGCGGATGAGACGAGGTTGGGGTGCGTCAGGTCTTGTTCGGAGCGCACGTACTCCATTTCTTTTTTGAATGTCTCGTAGTCCACGTCGTATTCGTTGAGTAGTTTAGTAGCGAATGTGTCGTTGTGCTTCAAGAGGGAAAGCATGAGGTGTTCGGGATAAATCTCCTCCATTTTCATCATTTTAGCCTCCAAAAAGGTGACTTTCAGTACCCGCTGCACTTGGGTGGTTACTTGCATTTGCCCTACGAAGAGGTTGTCGGCGGGCGGGTAGGCACTGTAACGGGGGATGGCACGCTCGAGGCGTTTTTTTAGGTCGTGAATATCCACGAGCAGGGCATCTAGTACCCGAACAGGCAGACTGTCGCGCTCGGCGATCATGCCGAGCAGGAGATGCTCTGCGCCAATGTAATCATGTCCCAGCCGCTGGGCCTCTTGCCCGCTTTGGTTGATGATCTGCTTGACGACTGGGGAAAATTTCTTGTTCATATTTTTTCGTCATTGTCGTCATCCGTCAGTCGTCATCTCATCATTCGTGAATGGCTAAAATGACCAATCACGAATGACGAAATGACCAAATGTCGAATAACGCTTTGAAACTCTTTCAGCGACAATGTTAGGTCAAATGGCGAATACCGTGCTATGCTTTGATTCCGCTTTTAACAATTTTTTCTGAGGAGGGTTTTGCCTACTCAATTGGCTACACCAACGGGGCATAAAAACAATGCCATTCGACCGATCACCTGACGCAGTGGCAGGTATGGTGCTTCAGAAAACCGTTCAAAAAATATTTGGCTGCTACTTTTGGACAATGGCTACATTTGTCCGCAACAAAGAACATTCATTTTCGCAAATTCTTTATCAACATACTGAAATACAGTATTCTATGAAATACAGGATTGACAAACAAGATTCGTATGCCGTGCTGACGCTTGACGAGGAGAACCTGAACAGCGGTCTCGCACCTCAACTGAAAAGCGACTTGATCATGCTCAGCCAAGAAGGGGTGCGCAACCTGATCTTCGACCTTTCCAACACCAAGTTCGTAGATTCGAGTGGACTGAGTGCCATTCTGACAGGCCACCGACTCTGGAAAGACGAAAGCACTTTTGTGCTGACTGGCGAACTACAGCCGATGGTGAAAAAACTCATCGAGATTTCGCGCCTCGAATCGATCTTGAACATCATCCCGACGGTGAGCGAAGCGATAGATTATGTGATGATGGAAGAG
The DNA here is from genome assembly GCA_043718855.1 of Saprospiraceae bacterium. Lineage (GTDB taxonomy): Bacteria > Bacteroidota > Bacteroidia > Chitinophagales > Saprospiraceae > M3007. Next base: position 4,732 of record JAYSUY010000156.1, read on the forward strand.
GTAGAGCGCGAATTGGAGGGGGAAGAAGTGGCAGCCGAAGCGAAAGGAAAAGGATAGGGATTGCCCATCATGTGGCGAAACAAGACAGCCGCTTTCCGGGATACCCCGAAAAGCGGCTGTCTTGTTTTCTACCTATAAAATTGCTCCGACTGTGATTTTATTGCCCAAAATGATGTCGTGTCGTGCAGGAAGTCGCCCTTCAAAGTGGGGATCATAACTGAAACCCGACCCGTACGCCCACTTCCAGCCGGAGCCGTTTGTCTTTGAAAGTCCGTTCGCCATTGCCAGAACCTGTCGCCAAATCGAAACCCACGTCTTGCCGGGTGTTGTTGCGAAAGCGAATACCTCCGCCGATGAACCACTCGATGGTCAGTTTGGGGTACAGCGTTTGGCTTCCCCAGTGTACCATCAGGTCGAGATTTTTCACCGATTCTGTCTGCGTATCGCCGGGTATGCGAATGATGGAAGACTCTCCTTCGCGGATTTTCTGCACTGCGTAGTTCTGTGCGGAGTAGCGGAATACTGGGGCGATGTAGAATCCCTCGTAGCCGTCGCTGTCGAAAAACAGGCGCGGCGAGAGCGAAAGCATCGGGCCGACCTTGCCGGTGCGGATGCTGAAATCGCTGTAGTAATCTGTCTCATCCTGATCCCACTGGGTGCTTTCGCTGTAGCCGTCGGTCTCTTCTCTGATTTCGGCCAGCAGTTCGTCATAGCCCGCGTAGAACGGCTCGAAGGTGAGTCCAATGCCCACTTGTATGCTGAGGTAGTCCCTGATTTCTTTCTCCAACTCGAACGGCTGGCGGCCAAAAATGAAGGCGGTAGGGCTGGTTTTCAGGATGAGGCCTTTGTATGCCTTGTCATCCTTGCTGTCGTCGTTGGCCTCGTCGCCGAAGTTGATGACCTCTACATCGGACTTGGGTTTTTTCTTTGGGTTTTGGGCTTCGGCGGTATATGCCAAGCAAGCGGCAAGGAGGAGCAAGCAAGCGGTACGAATTTTCATAAACTGCATAATTTGTGTGAGTGGGAAATTTTTGAAAAAATTGAGCGTCAAACATCGGCACCAAAATCGAGTCGCATGGCGTTTCGTGGCGCAAATTTTTTTGCGACGATTCCTACCCACTTTTTCAAACATTCATCCATCATGCTCAACAAACTCATCACCCTTTGCGCGGCCCTGCTGGCCTGCGCGCCCATGCTGATCGCACAAAAACCGGTCGTGAAGATCAGCCCGGAGTTCAAACTCCCCAAGTCCAAAGCCTTCGAGAGCCACCTGTTCTCTGACGCTACGGGCCACTATATGTACTTCTACGACTTTGAGGGCGGGATGTTCAGCAAACTCAACAGCACCACCGTGCTGGAAAAGTA
>JAYSUY010000157.1:0-2232 GCA_043718855.1 Saprospiraceae bacterium
TCTGATCTCAACAACGGGAACATGAGCCAGATGAAACTCGCTCCCTCCAACAACCAGCGCATTTACGTGTCTCGCGGCTCCTCCTTGTTCACCACTGCCAACGGCGGCGGCGTTTGGACGACCATCACCCCTGCTTGGGGCACCAACACGATCAGTTACATCGCCGTCCACCCACAAACCCCGGAGCGGGTGCTGATCGTCACGTCCTCCGCCGTGTATCAGTCCATGAATGCTGGCGACAGTTGGACAACCATCAGTGCGGGCCTCCCCTCCGGCACGAAGTACTGCGCTGTTTGGGAAAATACGGGCAAGAACGGCATCTACGTTGGCGGTTTTGGTTTTGTATCCTACATCAACGATGACCTCAGCACATGGATCGGCTTCTTCGATGGATTGCCCAATGTGCGCGTGTACGAACTGGAAATCAACTACATATCTAAAACCATTTTTGGAGGCACCTACGGTCGGGGCCTGTGGGAATCGCCCCTGTATCAACTTTTGACACCTGTGGCTGCTTTCAGTGCCGACCAGCGACAAGGTTGTCGGGAAATGACGGTCAAGTTCACAGATGAGTCCGCCAACAACCCAGATAAATGGGAGTGGATTTTCGAGGGCGGCACCCCCGCCACATCTAATCTTCAACATCCGACCGTGACGTTCAGTGGTGGCGGCACCTACACCGTTCGGCTGAAATCCTCCAATGACACAGGGGAAAATACCGTCGAGGAAGTGGGCTACATCGTCATCCATGCCCCGACAGCACCCACCATTTCCAGCACAGAGCGATGCGGCCCAGGCGAGATATCCATTTCGGCGACCAGTAGCCCAGCCGGTAGTCAAATGAGGTGGTTTGATGCCACTGCGGCTACTGATCCGCTGTTTATTGGCGAGGTATTGACCACAACCGTTTCCGAAACCACAACTTTCTACGCGGCTAACAGCACGACCTACCTTTCGACCCAGCGGGTTGGGCCAAACTCCAATGCCATCGGCGGTGGCGGTGATCATGGCGGAAGCCAATACCTGATTTTGGATGCTGCAAAACCTTTCCGCCTCAAATCTGCGGTCGTGTATGCAGTCGGGTCTAAAAATCGCACCTTTCAGTTGCGGGATGCCAACGGTATTGTTTTGGAGGAGAAAACCATCTTTGTGAACGACGGAGAGAGCCGCGTTATCCTAGATATCAATATTCCCCAAGGCTCCAACCTGCAAATCGGTTTTGGGAGTTCCGCCAATCTATACCGCAACGATTCAGGTGTAACCTATCCCTATGCCCTGAATGATTTGGTGCAAATCAAAAACTCCACCGCCGGGCTGAGTTATTACTATTACCTCTACGACATGGAGTTAGAAAGCAGTGAGGTGTGCGAAAGTGATCGCGTGGCAGTAAACGTCACCGTGCGAACCGCTCTCGAGGCCCCTGCTGTAACGGCATCTGGTGAAACGGCCCTTTGTCCGGGCGCATCCGTCGTGCTCACAGCAACCAACGTCTGCTCAGGCTGCATCGTGAACTGGTCGAATGGCACAACGGGTCCAAACATCACAGTGTCCGAAACCGGAATCTACACGGCTACCGTCAATGACGCTGCCAACAACACTTGCAGCAACAGCCTGATATCCAACGCCGTAGCCGTCACTGTATTGACAGCACCCGCTGCGCCGATCATCTCTGCATCCGGCCCAATGGCCCTCTGCGCTGGCGAAACGGTCGTGCTGACGGCCAGTAACATCTGCCCAAATTGCACGGTAAACTGGTCGAACGGCGAGACAGGGGCGAGCATCACCGTCGCTGCGGCGGGCGCGTACACGGCCACGCTCGGCAACACTTGCGGCAACAGCCTGGTTTCCAACGCCATCACCGTCAGCACCAGCACCGCACCCGCCAAGCCGACCGTCTCTGCTGCTGGCCCAACGGCCCTCTGCGCTGGCGAAACCGTAGTACTGACGGCTAGTAACGTCTGCCTGGATTGCACAGTGAACTGGTCGAATGGTGAAACTGGGATGAGCATCACCGCGACTGCGGCGGGTGACTACACGGCCACTTTCAGCAACGTTTGCGGCGAAAGCCCCGCCTCCAACACTGTCCTCGTGACGGTCGAGACCATACCCGCCACGCCAATTATAACCTCTGGCCCGACCTCGCTTTGCTTGAGCGAAACGGTGGTGCTAACAGCCAGTAATGTCTGCCCGAGTTGCACGGTAAACTGGTCGAACGGCGAGACAGGGGCGAGC
>JAYSUY010000158.1:0-2232 GCA_043718855.1 Saprospiraceae bacterium
CGGTAGGGTGAGCGTGACATCATAGGAGCCAAATTCGGAGTAAAACTCGCCCTGATCGAGGTAGGGCATGGGGTGCCAGCCCTCGTGGTCGTACACCGCTGGCTTGGGGTACCACTGCGTCATTTGGTAGGAGGTCTCGACATGGCCGAGGCGGCTGAACGAGGCGGGTATTTTCAGCAAAAACGGTGTGGCGATGCGCACCCGGCTGCCCGGTGCGAGCGGCGCGGGCAGCGTGACGCGGGCTATGTCGGGGTTTTTCGGGTCAAATTTCCACACCGCTTTTTGGCCGTCGGCGGCGAAATCGAGGTTTTTGAAGTAGCCCAAATCTTTGTCGTCGGCGAAGTAGTAGCGGCTGCTGCCGTCGCGGAGTTTTTGTTTGCAGAAAGCCGAGCGGCGGTTTTTGAAGGCATCGGGCCAGAGGTGTACCCAGATTTCGGGCAGCGCGTCGGGCGAGTGGTTGATGTACTCAAACTCGATCTGGCCGGTCAGCGTGTGCTGCTGGTCGTCAAGCGTAGCAGCGATTTTGTAGTTGACTTCTTGCTGAAAATAGGTCGTTTGGCCGAAGGCTACTGCCGCACTCAGCCAGCAAAAAAAGCAGATGACAGCGACTCGTGTATTGGGATAGATCATGGTGTATGTATTTTGGGCGCAACTTACACAGATTGGCCTTCAATACAAATTTCTCGCAAAGGCGCAGAGGCGCAAAGTTGGGAACACTCGTGCTCTGCGCCTATTCGCTTTTGCGAAAAACTACTCCTTTCAGTACAACTATGGGCAAGTTTTACAATTCTATTCAGCCTGCGCATCAGGCTTTTATCGAGCGGCAGCACATTTTTTTCGTCAGTACCGCACCGCTCAGCGAGGAGGGCCGCATCAACCTTTCGCCTAAAGGGCTGGACTGTTTTCGGGTGCTGTCGGAGCATCAGTTGGCGTACATGGACCTCATCAGCAGCGGCAACGAGACCTCGGCACACACCCTCGAAAATGGCCGCATCACCCTCATGTTTTGCTCCTTCGAGGGGCCGCCCAATATTCTGCGGCTGTACGGGCGGGGCCGTGCGGTGCTGCCCGGTACGGAGGATTGGGCGGAGTATGCCCCACATTTCACGATTTATCCCAGCACCCGGCAACTCATCGTAGCAGACATTGATCTGGTGCAAACTTCCTGTGGCTTCGGGGTGCCGTTGTACGACTATGCGGGCGAGCGCGACATCCACTTCGATTGGGCGGAGAAAAAAGGCCCGGACGGGCTGGCAGCATACATCCAAGAGAAAAACTTGGTGAGTTTGGACGGGCTGCCGACGGATTTTGGGCGGCTGGGGCGGTAAGGAATGTGTTTCTCGCAAAGGCGCAAAGGCGCAAAGCCATGACACTTAAACCTTTGCGCCCCTGCGCCTTTGCGAGAAACATACGCTGAGCGAGCCGACATTTTGTCAGCCCACCACCGCATGGCACAGCCTTTGAAAAAGGCGAAGCAGCCCCATTCCCCTCTTCCTTTTCAATTCTCAATTCTACATTATTTATGCAAACCGGTACCATTTCTGTCCAGACCGAGAACATTTTCCCCATCATCAAGAAATTCCTGTACTCCGACCACGAGATTTTCCTCCGCGAACTCGTGTCGAATGCCGTAGATGCCACGACAAAATTGCAGGTGCTGGCCCTGCGCGGCGAAATCAAGCAGGAGATCGGCGATACCCACATCGAAATCATCCAAGAGCCCGACAACGGGCGGATCATCATCCGCGACCGAGGTATCGGGATGACCGAGGAGGAAGTACTCAAATACCTCAACCAGATCGCATTCAGCAGTGCTACGGAATTTTTGGAAAAATACAAGGACAGCGGCATCATCGGCCACTTCGGGTTGGGCTTCTACTCCGCTTTTATGGTGGCCGACAAGGTGGAAGTCGTCACTCGCTCCTGGCAGGAAGGCTCGGAAGGCGTACGCTGGACTTGCGCTGGCGACCCCGCCTACACCATCGAGCAGGTGGAAAAAGCCGAGCGCGGCACCGACGTTATCCTCTACATCAACGAGGAGAACAAGGATTTTCTGGACAAGTACAAACTCGAAGGACTGCTCGAAAAATACTGCCGCTTCCTCCCCATCCCCATCCACTTCGGTACCAAAACGGAGTACATCCCCAACCCCAAACCCGTCGTCGAAGACGACGCTCCCCAGCCTACAGATTCATCTGTGGGTGACGATGCGGATGATGCGGGCGAAACGGC
>JAYSUY010000159.1:0-6077 GCA_043718855.1 Saprospiraceae bacterium
GTAAAAATTGATGCTCTTGAAATTCTGTCGGTTCACCGTCAGGCGCATTTCCCGGAGGCCAGAGCAGCGGGCCAACAACAACTCAAGCACCGTTTTGCCTAAGCCGCGTCCGCGTTGCTCATTGTCCAAGTAAAATTTATGGAGAAAATAATGCCCCTCGCCCCTGTCGCTTACGTCAACAAAACCAAGTGGCTCACCTGCAACCGAGGGCTGGTCCGCCCAAGCCTCAGCAGAGGATGGGGTCTTGCACCAGCCAGAACTGCTGGCCTTCGGTCATTTGCTGGCGCAAAGTTTGGTAGTGCTGACGGCGGGGCTGGGTTGGCATTTTGGGAAGCGGCGGTGATCCCAATGGAACGCGGAGATATAGAACACGGGGATATGGAACGCGGATGACATGGATGCTTCGCAACGCGGATTTTTTTAGATTTTTTCAAATCCGTGTTGCAAAGCATCCGCGTCATCCGCGTTCCATCGGCATCGGCATCAAAACCGCACCTCGTGCCACCGCTCCGAGCGCAAGTACCACAGCACCAGCGCGATCATCACCGACCAGTACAGGATTTCGGCGGCCCACACCCAGAGGAGGCCCAGCGAAGTGTAGTTGGTGACGTAGAACAGGTAGCCTAAGTAGGCGGACACTGCGAACGCTTGCAGTTTCAGGCCGTACCAAGTGGCTCCGGTGCCTGCCAGCGTATTCACCAGCACTGAGCCTATCGTAGCCAACGAGAGGATGAGCAGCATCAGGTAAAAAATCGGCTGCGTTTCTCCGATCAGGCTCATGTCAGATTTGCCCAGCAGCGGGTACAGCACTTGGCCGGGGAAGAGCAGTATGGGCACGGCGAGCAGCATACTGACGAACCAGCAGAGTTGTGCCGTTTTCCAGGCGGCAGGCAGCACGTCGTGATGACGATTTTGACCTATTAAGTTGCTGATCAGCGTGTTGACCCCCGAAGAGAAGCCCCAGAGCGGGATAGACAGCAGCAGGTACACCATGCGGGCCAAGTTGGAAATGGCGAGCGAGCGCTCCCCCAAATTTTCCACCATACCGAAAAAAAACACCCAACTCCCCTGCCCCACCACCGCATGGGCCAGCACGGGCAGTGAGATGCTGAGTTGCTGTCGGGTGAGCGGCCAGTCCACTTTAGGCAGGGTGAAAATACGCAGCGCACGGTTCTGCTTGTCATAGATCATGTAGGCCACAAACACCACGAAGGCCACTCCTTCGGCGATGCTGCTCGCCAGGCCGGAGCCGCCGATGCCCATTTCCGGCAGACCGAATTTGCCAAAAATGAGGGCGTAGTTCAGCACGAGATTTACCACAGCGAGGATCACCGTATCGGCCAGAATGATGGCGGTGCGGGCGATGCCCGTGTACAGCGAGATGAGCGCCACCCCGGCGTAACTGAAAAATATCCCGTACGAGCGGTAGTGGATGTACTCCAAACTCTTGCGGTATACCTCCGGCGAGCGCTCCAGAAACAGGGAGAAAAACCACTCCGTACCAAAGCGCATAAAAATCCACATCAGCCAAGCCAATATTAACTCGAACAGCAGCATGGTGTGGAAGGTGTGGCCCACCGCTTCGGGCCGACCCTCGCCCATGCGTCGGGCGATCATGATCTGCCCGCCCCGCGAAAACGAGTACCCGACGGCGGCGATGGTGATGTAGAACACGCCAACAAAACCCATGGCCGCAAAATCCGTCTCACCCCGGTGGTACAGCAGCACCGCGTCGCTCAGCGCAATCACGTTTTGTGCAGCCGAGCCGAGCATGATCGGGGCCGAAATTTTCCAAATCTGACGATAACTGAGGTCAAGTTTCAACTTGCTGTGGATTTGGTGAAATGTGGATTTGGTGATGGGCTACCCAATGGCGAAATGACGACCTTCCATCGCTGAGGCTTCGGCGGGTAAAAGGACGAAATGACGTAACTATTTAGCAACCTGTCCAACTCCGCAGGATGGGAGAACGGATGAAACGGATCGAACAGATTTTAGCGGATTTTTTGTTTTTTAGGGCCATCCAAATTCAAAGACAGTACAATCCGCTAAAATCCGTTCGATCCGTTTCATCCGTTCTCCCATCCTAAATAGGTATGAAATGACTCAAAAATTCAAATACGCGCTGAGGGCCAAAAACACCAGCATCGCTACCACAACGAGCAGCAGAATGTTCTCAAAACGAAACGATGAGGCGGCCTCTTCCGCAGTGCGTGGCACAGCCGTCTCCGCAGCATGGGCCGCCAAGATTTCGCGGGCCTGCTCCCGGTCTTCGTAGCGGACGTGCAGCGATACGAACGACTGGGTGTTCGGCATCATACTTTGCGAAAAAGCATTGGTGATGAAGCACGGTACGCCCTCCGAACGCAATCGGGCAGCGCTGACGTTGGCCTCCAACTGGTCATAAAATTTGCCCACCACCACACCCTCGTCGTCGGGCTGGAAATGCTGTTCGCGGTCTTCTTCGCCCTGGGTGTCATCGCCAAAGTCGAAATCGTCAAGGAGGTTGGTGGTGCGCATGGCAGTTATGAGTTATGAGGTATGAGGTATACTGCACACAGTCAGGCAGTAAAGCAGCAAACTTACAACTCCTCTCAGAACGGCACCACCTTGGCCCGCTTTTTCCCCGCCAAATAAGTGTGGATGATGTGGGCCGCATTCGGATCGGGGTGCGGCTTGGCCAGCGTTTCGAGCAAATCCTCCGTCCCGATCTGGCTGTGTTCCGCCTCGATGTAGCCGAAGCCGAGGTAGGTGCCGTCCTGTACGCCCACGACGGCCAACTCGCCTTCTGTGCGGCCATTTTCCACCACAAAATAGGAGCCGCTGAGCCGCTTGTCGAGCGCCGCGATGGCCGCTTCCACCCGCTCGTTGTAGTCGGCTGCCGCCTCCTCGCCGATGCACGCGCCCAAGCATTTTTTGATGGAATAATGAAAACAGGCCCGGTCAGAAGCGTCCAAATGGCTGAGTCGATAACACAATTCATACTGACGCACAAGGCTTTGCAAGTGATTACGGGCATGGTCAGGCTTGGCGTACTCGGCGGCCACCTGGAGTTTTTTGGCGTTGGCCACCGTGTTTTTGCCCACCGTGAGGCAGCGGTAGCCGCGCTGATCGGTGTAGGCGAAAATTGCCCCCGTAAACGCCCGCAGCCGCAGGGCGCGGTTCACCCTCGGTTGCAGCCGCTTGATCTCCGCGCTCTCGTACAGCAGGGCCACCAACTCGCTGCCTGTAATTTCGTAACTGATGTCGACCACGCCCGTGCGGAGTTTTTCGCCCTTCGGGCTGAGGTCGGAGAAATGCTCGAACAGCCGCTTGCGGATGTTGAGGCTTTTGCCGACGTAGATCACCTCGCCCTCGGCATCGTGCATGTAGTACACGCCGCAGGTTTCTGGCACCGCCTCCAACCGCTCCAGACTGAGCGTAGCGGGAAGTTTGGCTTCCTTAACTCCTTGTTGCACAAAGCGGTGCAGTCCATTACCCTCCTGCGCAGCCATGATGCGCTCGAACAATTGCACGGTAGCCAGCGTATCATCCAGCGCCCGGTGCGACCGCTCGCTGAGTATACCGAAGTGCAGTTTCAGGTTGCTGAGGCTGTAACTTTTCAGTCCGGGAAACGCCATGCGCGACATCCGCACGGTGCAGAGTTGTTTTCGGGAAAAAGCATAGCCCAGCCGGGCAAACTCCTCCTTCACGAAGCTGTAGTCGAAGGCCACGTTGTGCGCCACGAACACCGCCCCTTCGGTGATCTCCACGATGCGCTTCGCTACTTCGTAAAATTTGGGCGCATCGGCCACCATCGCGTCGCTGATGCCCGTGATGCGGGTGATGTTCCAGGGGATGCTCTGCTCCGGGTTGAGCAGGGTGCTGAACGTGTCCACCACGCGCTCGCCATCGTGCAGCACTACCGCGATTTCGGTGATGCGCTCGTTGCGGGCGGTGCCGCCGGTGGTTTCTACGTCGATGATGGCGTACACGAGGAGGGTGAGAGGGTGAGAACGTGAGGTCCGCCTGCGTCTACCTACGCGGCAGGTAAAGAGACTTCGGCGGGCAGAAGTGGCGAAAGTAGGAAAAAGGGTCAAGTCAAATGCTTCTCCGTTACTTTGGGCGCACACAACTGAACATTAACCATGACTGTCGAGGCACTCTGCGAACTGGCTGTGAACAACCCGGCGAACGAGCACATCATGCTCGATCTCGAAGTCGTGGGCGACGAACTGGCGGCAAAAATCCTCGCAGCGACGGGTGTTGATGTAGCGGGGTTTGTGATTTCGGTGGACAACTACGGCATCCGGCACGCGATGGAGCGGCATGGGGACGGACAAACAGAAGGTGGCAGGAATCAGGTCGCTTTGCAGGTGAGCGATTTTAACATCGCCATCGAAATAGTTCAGAGTGCCGCAAACATGAGGTATGACTTTCGGGGCAAATTGGGACACCCCAACCTACGCGAGTCCATAGTCTTTGATGAAAAAATTAGTGGCAATCAATATTTTGTGTCCATGGAAGTCCGACAAGTGCGCAAACGTGGGAAGACCAACCGGCTTGTTTTCCAAACCATGTACATCAAAAAAAGCGCGGTATCCTGACGGACACCGCGCTTTGAAGAAACCGACGCCGGATGCACCTTCTTGGAAGAAGTCCCCCGCTAAAACGTCCGAAGCGTTTCGGTTTGCCTTACAAAGGTAGGCTAAGGTTTATCGAAAATGCAAGCGGCTGAAAATCTTGATCTTCATAATCGTTCTCTTTCCATGAAACACTTGTTCCAAAACTTTCTGCACGACCGCCGCGTGTACCGCCTCAATGAGCAGTACTACCGCAACCTTTTTGGCAAGATGCTGAACAAGGACGTGCAGCCGTTTTACACCACCACCTTCCAGAACGGCGAGCCGTTTTACAACGCCAACCCGATTTTTTCGGGCGTACACGAGGGGCGCATTGTCCGCATCATTCAGAAAGAAGCGTCCGCACAGCCCCGGCTAAGGGTTTGGATTGACCAGTTTGAGGACATGGACGAATTGGTGCTGTCGCTGGAACTGACGGACGAGCACTTGCCCATGATTCGCCGCTTGGCCCGGCAGTGGTGGGTGGAACGGGTGCCGAAGGAAGAGATGGAGAAGGGGTAGTTTCTCAAAAACTCACCAACTCCACATCGAATGCCAGCGGGGTATTGGGCGGAACGTTGCTATTGCCATCAGGCCCGTAGCAAAGTGCCGAGGGGATCAGAAAAGTACCCTTTCCACCTGCTTTCAGCAACGGAATGCACTCTTGCCAGCCCGCGATCACATTGGTCAGTGGGAAAGCAATGGTCTTCGAGCCAGTCGTCTCGTCAAAAACAGAGCCATCGAGGAAGTAGCCCTTGTACTTCACCTTCACCCTACTCTGAAGGGTGGGATGGGTTCCCATCCCCTCCTGCGTGACGATGTAGCGCAGGCCCGAACTAGTAAATTGAGCCGTCAGGCTCTTGTCTTTCAGGTACTGCTCAATCTGTGCAATATCTGCTCGAAGTTGCTCTAATGTATCCCTCATGTCAAAAGCACCGCCCTTGATGTCCCCCATCAGATCGAGGAAGAAGTCGCCTCTTTTGCTATTGATCTTCTCCACCAACGCATCCACCTCCTCCACCACCGTCAAATACGCCGCATCCGCATTCGCCCAGCGCGGGTCAGTGATCGGGTAACCTTTTTTGGGCAGCAACTCGTACTGCTCGAACTCGAACGGCGTGTGTTTGAAGGAACAGGGGCGCAACAACACCCCCACCATAATGGCCTCCCCCGCTCGGTGCCGCCGCAGCGCGATGGGGGCTTCCACTTCGTAGAAATAATCGGAATCGAGCGCATCGGGGCTGAGCAGCAGCAGGATGAGGTCGGCTTGGTGGAGGTTTTCTCGAATCACCTCGTCCCAGTTCATGCCTGCCTCCATGTCGTAGTTGTCCCACACCGTCACCTTGCCCGCCCGGAGCAGGGGTTTGAGGCGCTTTCGGATTTGCTCCTCGAAAGCGCGATCGTGGGTGGAGTAGGCGATGAAAATGCGGACTGGCTGCGCTTGGGTGCTCATGCGGGGCAGGGCGGGTGGATGTT
>JAYSUY010000160.1:0-6074 GCA_043718855.1 Saprospiraceae bacterium
GGTTCAGGTGACCTCCCAAAAGGCTTGGCTTGTGTGGATGTCTCCGCTTCGCTACGACATGACAATCCCACTTTTTTAAAGTAACAAAGTAGAACTAAGGAGGAATGTGGTCAATGTGGAGGGAATGTGGTCAATATGGAATCTCGCTTGGCATTTACATTGACCACATTCCCCCCACATTGACCACATTTCCCACATTGACCACATTCCATACGCTATGCCGCAACAAGTATCCGAGCAAGACTGGGGCGATCTGCTCACCAGCATCGAACTGAACGAGTGCATCCTCATTTTGGGGCCAAACATCCCGATGCCAGCCGCCGCCGCCGATGCGCTGCCGGAGCCGCTCACCCGCCAATTTGCCCGCCAACTGGCCAAAATGCTGCCCGCCGACAAGGTAAACGACCCCGCCAACCTCTCGCACGTCACCGAGGTGTACATCCGCGAGATCAACAACATCACCCGATTCAAGGGTCAGTTGCAGGCCTTTTACAACCGAGAGTACGCTCCGCCACTCGCCCTGGAGCACCTCACCCACCTGCCCTTCCGGCTCATCATCAATGCCGCGCCCGACGACCTGATGTGCAAGGCCTACCTCAAGCGGCACGTCCACTTCAACTCCATGCTCTACAATTTTGACCAGAGCGGAGCGCAGGACGAACCCAACTACGACAGCCACGACACAACGCCCTTCGTTTACCACCTCTTCGGCAATCATGACACCCCCGGCTCCGTCGTGCTCACCGAGACCCAGCAGATTGAGTTCGTGCAGCAGATCATCCAGAAAGAACACAAAATCCCCAACAGCATACTCGCTGTGCTGCGCGAAAGCAAAAACTACCTGTTCCTCGGTTTCGATTTTTCCGACTGGTACCTCCGGCTGCTGCTCGCCGCGCTCAACCCCAAAGAAGAAGCCAAAATACCTGTCTCCTTCGCCCTGCAAAGTGGCTTCGCGCCCCTGCCGGCCACCGCCGAAAACTTCTTCGGGCGCCGCTTCAAAGTCGGTTTTTTCGATCACGACATCGAAGCCTTCACCGCCGAACTCCGCCGCCGCTGGGAACAAAAAGGCCAAGTACCCACCCCGCAGAAAAGCGCAGAAGGTGGCCCAAGCGCCATGCTGCTGTACGCCGACCCCGACACAGAGTGGCAAAAAACATTTATCGAAAACGCCGCCGCACTGCCCAAACAGCACCGCCTCAACTACGGCGAAGTAGGCCTCGGTGAAAACATCGCCGACAAACTCCTCGAATTGATGAAGTCCGCCTCGGTCGTCATCCCCATCGTCACAGCAGCCTTCATCAACCAGTACTACGACCTCTGGGAGCAGCAACTGCTGCCCCTGCACCGCGAAGGCAAAATCACCGTAGTGCCCGTGTTGGTCGAAGACACCCTCTGGGACTCGCTGCCCGGCATTGATACCATGCCCGTGCTGCCGCGCACCAAAAAACCAGTGAGCAGTTGGGAAAACCAGCCCGAAGCCTGGCGGCACATCATGGCCGAACTCTCCACCATACTCGACAACCTATGAGCCAGCCGCAATACCGCTATCCCGGCCTCAAACCATTTGAGCCGCACGAAGCCAACCTCTTTTTTGGCCGCTCCCAAGAGTCGCGCGAATTGTACAACCTCGTCATCGTGGAGCGCCTCGTGGTGCTGTTCGCCAAATCCGGCATGGGCAAAACCTCCCTCCTCAACGCCGGCCTCCTCCCCCTGCTCCATAAAACCGATCTCGCGCCCGCCTACATCCGTTTCAACAACACTTCGCGCACCCTGCACGAGCAGTTTTTACAAAAAATAGAAGCCGTAGGCGTGGCATTTGACCCCAAATACACCGGCAAAACACTCTGGGAGCAACTCAAATACGCCCAAGTCAGTAAAAATGGCAAGCCCGCTACGCCTTTCATCATCCTCGATCAGTTCGAGGAAATTTTCACGCTCTACACCCCCGAGCAGCGTCAGCACTTCATCCGCGAACTGGCCGACGTAGCCAACCGAAAAATACCCGAAACCGTGCAGGCCGAACTCCTGCGCCTCGTGCAGGACAACCCCGAAGTACCCGATGCCACCCTCGCCGAACTGGAGCGGCAGCCCTCCGTGCGCTTCATTTTCAGCATCCGCTCCGATCTGCTCCACCTGCTCAACGGCCTCAGCGCACAGATACCCGACATCCTCCGCAGCCGCTACGAACTCCTCGCCTTCTCCGAAAAAGGTGCCGAAGAAGCCATCGTGCTGCCTGCGGCACTCGGTGCCTCGTCTCCCCTTCCGCCCATTGGCGGAGTAGGGGCCGGTTTATCCGCCGAAGGCACGAAGGCAGAGGTTGGGGTCGCCTTCGCTTCCCCCGCCTTCCGCTACGACAGCATCGCTCTGGCCGAAATATGCTCCGCGCTCAGCGAGCAAGGCACAGAAAAAATCGAGTCCTTCCAGTTGCAGATCATCTGCCGGGCCATCGAGCAGTTGATCATCGCACAGCATACCCAAGCGCCCAATCCCTCCAATTCGCAACCCGTCGTCACGCCCGACCTCTACGGCGGCAGCGCGGGCATCCAGCGGCTGCTCACCAATTTTTACATCAATAAAGTAGGTGAACTGCCTGAAAATCAACGCCTATCGGCAAGGCGCATCATCGAGGAAGAACTCATCACGGAGAGCGAGCGCAGGCGCAGCGTGGACGAAAGCGATCTGCTGAAGCGCAGCCCCGCAGCCACCGCCCAACTGCTCAGCCAGTTGGTGGAAATGCACCTGCTGCGCAAAGAGCCGCGCCTCGATTCGTACTACTACGAGATCAGCCACGACACCCTCGTGCCGCCCATTTTGGTGAAATACAAAGAGCGGCGGCGCGAAGACGAGCGGCTCGAAGCCATCGAGCGCAGCCGCCAAGAGCAAGCCGAACTCGCCGCACAACTCGCCGCCGAACGCCGCAAACGCGCCCGTCAGCGCAAGTACACTTTGTTCGCGCTCACTTTGGCCGCCATCGCCATCGCGGCCATGTTCTACGCCATCTGGCTGCGCAACGCCGCCGAACGCGCCCGTCGCCACGCCTACGCCAACGACATCGCCTACAAAAGCCAAATCGCCCTACGCGACGGTGATCGCACATCCGCTTTCCAACTCGCCACTTTTGCGCAGCGGTATGTAGAAGCCGACAACCTCCATGTGCAACGCGCCCTCAGTGCTGCGCTGTACTACAACGATTACCCCGACGACCCAGAGCGCCTCCGGTTGCCCTGGAACACCGACCTCGAAGGCCACAGCGAGCCGGTGCGGAGCGTCGCATTTTCGCCCGATGGGAAGTGGGTGGCTACCGGCTCTAACGACAACACGGCCAAAATTTGGAACACCGAAACTGGCGAGACCACCATGACCCTCGAAGGCCACAGCCACCACATCAGCACCATCGCATTTTCGCCCGACGGCACCCGGCTGGCCACTGGCTCAGAGGACAACAAGGCCAAAATCTGGGACTTGAAAACCGGCGAAGTCGCCATGACCCTCGAAGGTCACAAGGAGTCAATCATCAGCGTCGCATTTTCGCCCGATGGAAAAAATTTGGTTACCGGGGCGGGCGATAACACCCTGAAAGTCTGGGACTTGGACACAGGTCAACACGCTACTCTTCCAGGTGGTCACAGCGGAGATGTGCTGGCGTTGGCCTTCTCCTTCGACAGCACGAAACTGGCCTCAGGCTCGGACGACGGCACCGCTAAAATCTGGGACTGGAAAACCAAAAAAGTGCTGACCACCCTCACCGCGCACAGCGATCCTGTGCGCAGCGTCGCCTTCTCGCCCGATGGGAAAAAACTGGCCACTGGCTCGAACGATGGCACGGCTAAAATTTGGGACTGGCAAACCAAGCAACCACCGACGACCCTCCGGGGCCACAGCAACTACGTCAGCAGTGTCGCTTTTTCGCCCGACGGGAAATGGCTGGCTACCGGATCCGAAGACAAAATTGCCCTGATTTGGGATGTGGAGACCGGTAAACAAACCCTGAAATTGGCTGGTCACCATGACAAAATTTGGAGCCTCGCTTTTTCCCCTGACGGGAAAAAACTCGTCACGGGTTCGGAAGACCACACTGCCAAAATCTGGGATTTGGGTGAAACCGGAGCGGCTACGGCACTCCGAGGCCACCGCAAAAGTGTGGCCAGCATCGCGTTTTCGCCCGATGGAAAAAAATGTGCTACGGGGTCATTCGACAACACGGTGAACATCTGGGACGCGGCCAGTGGCCAATCGCTCCTGCGCCTCGAAGGGCACGGCGACAGCATTCTGAGTGTCGCTTTTTCGCCTGATGGCACTCGCCTGGCCACCGGCTCAGACGATAGCACGATCAAAATTTGGGATATCGCTTCGGGCAAAGAAACCCAGACCCTGCGGGGGCATGGCGGCTTCGTGAGCAGCGTCGTTTTTTCGCCCGATGGGAGATGGCTCGCCACTGCCTCGGCGGACAAAACAGCCAGGCTGTGGGATGCGGTGAGTGGGCAAACCGCCAAGACCCTCGAAGGACACAGCGAGACGGTTACCAGCATCGCTTTTTCGCCCGACGGTACTCAGATTGCCACCGGGTCGGCAGATCAGACGGTCAGAATCTGGGATTCCAAAAGCGGAAAACCCCTCACCACGCTCAAGGGTCACCCGCAGTGGGTGAGCAGTGTCGCTTTTTCTTTCGATGGAAAAAACCTGGCTACAGGGTCATGGGACGGTACCGCCAAAATCTGGGATTTGAAGAGCGGCAAAATCGTTCAGGCGCTCCAGCACCCGGACTGCGGGGTGCAGAGCATTGCTTTTTCGCCTGATGGGCAAAGGCTCGTTACGGGGGGCGACGACTGGCGGGTGAAAATTTGGGACTTAAAAACAGGCGAAGTGCAGTTGGCTTTGGAGGGTCACACGGGTGCTGTGAACAGTGTGGCATTTTCATCCGATGGGAAACGGCTGGCCACTGCATCTGCCGATTCGACGGCCAAAATCTGGGAATTGGATGCCGAAGCCATTGTCCGTCAACTACATAGCAACCGGCATTTGGTAGCGATCACCCGGCCTCAACTGGAGGATTGGGATTTGGACGGCCTGCTGGATATCAAGCCCGGCAACGAGGCACTGCTGCGCAGCACGGAGGCTGCCGACCAAGTGGTGGCTTTCGCCGACCTCTGTGCAAAAAACGTGCGCAACCCGGAGTCTGTGGCGCGTGCCATGCGCCTCTACGAATCGGCCTCCGGCAGCGGCAGCCCTGCCATCCGTAAACTGGTGGCTCAGCGCTACGGCGATTTGGGCGCAGCCCAACTGTACCTGCCTGATGGCCCAGCCGCCGAAGCAACGTTGCGGCGCGGCCTCGCCCTCGATGCTGCCAATCCGCACCTGCTGCTCCACCTCGCGCCCGCCTTGCTGCTGCAAGGCCGCTACGCCGATGCGGAAAAAATCTACCTCGAAAACCGGGACAAACCCTACGACGAGGGCACTTACCGGGATGCTTTTTTGAGCGACTTGAATGACCTCGAAGATCAGGGCATCGCTCACCCAGACATCGCCCGAATTCGGGCGCGGCTGAAGGAGGGGCAGTAGGGGCTTGGTGATGGCAGCACAACCCGAAGTCGTGCCACCCACTTACCAGTAGGTCAGCCCACCGCGTAGAAATACCTGATTTCAAAATCAGGTATTTCTACGCTTACACAGCCTGGTGCTGCGCCCCACCTTTGTGGCACCATTTACACCTTCCACGTTTTTCAGAACCATGCGACTTGGATTCTTTTTTTTGGGAGGCTGGCTTCGCGCTCAGTTGGGGTAGAAGTTATTTTCATATTTTTTGTGCTTTATTTTCAAGGACTTAGATACTGATTGGGAGATACGCGCAGTTGTGTGTTTGCCATAGGGAGGCTACTGCCGCCACCTTGTTGCCAGAAAGTACAATTCAATTTTTGGATGCTGATGTTGCTATAATTTACTCTTTTTGTTTTCGCAATCTGCTTGGCACCGCTCGCCCGATGGTTTTTGACAACCTCCATCTGTTCACGATTCAACACGCAGATTCAAGGTTCAAATGCAACAGCCGGGGGGGGCTGCGAGGATTTGTATAAGAA
>JAYSUY010000017.1:0-2489 GCA_043718855.1 Saprospiraceae bacterium
GTTATGAGCGAGTGCTCATAACTCATACCTCAGACCTCATAACTATTTTACTCCCCCCCGGTCTCATTGAAAAGTCCGTTGCCGCCTTTTGGTCGGCAAAGCATTGGAGGAAGCGTTGATGCAACTTGTGTTTGTAGCCCGTCGTGTGCTGCGCCCATCTTGCACCCAGTTTCCAACATTTTTCTGGCGCGAATGCGCCAAAATCTTGCTTTGCCCGCCCCATCATTTTCTGGCCTTTTGAAAAAGTCTTCGCAGCGCAACGTATTTTTTCACGCTCAAAACCAGCGGTTCTATGAGACTAAGTCTTTTGTCCACACTCCTTTTCCTCTTCATTTTCAATGTTTTAAATGCACAGTCGGGCTGTCCCGGTTGTGTGGTCAGTTTGCCCGCAGGGCTGGCGGCTGACACTATTTATCTGCCCAAAATACCCAACGGCGAGTTGGGCAAAGCCTACGATCAGGACATCTCGTTCCGTATGCCCAAGACCACCACGCCAGTCAATGCCATCGACAGCACGACTCCGCCCGGCCTGACGATTTCCAAAATCGAAATCCTCTCGTTGGAAGGTTTGCCGAAGGGACTCAAATGGCAGCCCAACCAGACGGTGTTTGAGGTAGGTACACTGACCGACGGTTGTATCAAAATCTGCGGCACACCCACCGAGTCCGACACTTTCGTGCTGACGGTAAAAATCAAAGCCACCATACTCTTCTTCACGAAGGAGTCCAGTTTCCCAATGCGGATTTACATCGCGCCGAAACAAAGCGTAGCGGGCGGCTTCTCGATGAGCAGTGTGACGGGTTGTGGTAGCGCGAAAGTGGATTTCACGAACAATATCCCCTCCAACGGGCAATCTGGATTTACCTACGAATGGGATTTTGGCGACGGCACAGCGGTGTTCAAAGGTGAAGAGCCTGGCACACATACCTACTCAAAACCAGGCGTTTACGTGGTGAAGTACAAGGCAAAAATCGATACGTCGGAGACCGTGCTGAAAAGTGTGGAAGTACTGGAAGTGGAGTGCGTGGACCAACTTGGCATTGGCCAACCTGATCTGTACATGTTCATCAACAATCCATCGGGAACTCGGGTGTTCGACTCTTCGCCCAGTATCGACAACACCGATTTGCCGCATACTTTCCCTGTCGGGCTGGTGTTGGGCACGGGCAATTACAAACTCGAAGTGATCGATGAGGACTCTGGCTTGAAGGGCGGAGACGATGCCTGTGGCACAGTGTCGTTCAACCTGTTGAGCGGCGACACGATTGTGGCTGGCGGCCTAACCGTAGTCCTCGAGATCGAAAACAAGGTGGAGGAGGTGCTGTCGCAGGACACGGTGATTGTGTATCCCAATCCCGACAAACCCTTGATAGCCGCCCCGAACGGCCTGACAGAATGCGGCGCGGCCAACACAGTGGTACTTAAATCCAACTCGACGGCCAACAACCAGTGGCTGCTGAGCGGCCAACCGATACCCGGTGCTACTTCTAATACCTACGACCCTTCAAAAAGCGGCTACTACTCGGTGCTGGCAACCAACGAATTTGGCTGCAAAGCCCTGTCTGACAGCGTATTCGTGGGCATTTACCCTAAGCCTGCTTCGCCGGTGTACACCAACCTGAACAATCTGCTGTATGTGAAGGACTCCCTGACCTTCCCGCCCACACTGTACGCGCTGCAATGGTACAAGGACAATGACCCGATACCGGGCGCAACCGACTACCGCTACTGCACCAAAACCAGCGGCAGTTACGGTGTGCAGGTGACTGACCTGACCACCGGATGCACCAGTTACTACGGCGCAACGGTAGCCTACAACCCGAGCGTCGCCAACTGCTTCAGCGGCACTGGAGACCTGAGTTACGCCACGCTCGGCATTTTCCCCAACCCTACGGCCGATGTGGTGCAGGTACACCTGCCAGAGCCGCTCCCTGCCGCCGCAGCCCTCCGCCTCTGGGATGCTACGGGCCGACTGGTACGCACGGCTATCCTTACCGCAGGAACCGACTCATTCCCAGTGGATTGCAGCGATCTGCCCAATGGCGTGTTCACGCTAGAGGTGCAGGCCGGAGGGATGCGGGCGCTGGGGAAGGTGGTGGTGGTGAAGTGATGTTTGGGTGTTGATCCGGGGATTTGGGGATTTGATTGCCCACCCTAAAAAAGGCCCGCTGCACAGTGCAGCGGGCCTTTTTCGGCTTATCGCTATCTTTGCTCGGCTACGGCTTTTTTCTAAAAAACACCCTTCGTGCCTTCGTGGGGTGCATTCCAAATTGTGGCCCGGAGTATGGTATCTTAGGGGCAAAAAACATGACAAACGAATCATATCTCCTGCTTGCTGAGGCCAAATGGGAAGAACTTGAGCAGTTAAAAAGCATCGGCGACTTCTACAACTATGAGAAACGGTTTGCCAAGATCTGGGTGAAAATGGGCCGTTCTGCGTAAGGAACAGTGCTGGAATAAAGGTACAGATTTGGCGGGCTTGTTTGCCC
>JAYSUY010000161.1:0-6073 GCA_043718855.1 Saprospiraceae bacterium
CTTCGAGGCTGCCAAATTTGCCGCTGCCAACGAGTACGACAAACTCGTGAGCGCGATGGGTGCCAAAGGCACCAACGCCTACACTTGGGTGGAGCAGACGGTGTACATCAACGACATCCCGACCAACGAACTGGAGCGCTGGTTTCAACTCGAAGGCGAGCGGTTTCGGCGGCCCGTGCTGCGGCTGTTCCACACCGAGTTGGAAACCGTGTTCGAGGAGTACAACATCAGCCAAGACAAGGATTTCCGCAAGGTGATGAAGGCCATGCAGGAGGTACTGACCCCCACCCACCCCTACGGCACCCAGACTACACTGGGGCGCGGCGAGGATTTGAAAAACCCTTCGCAGACCAATATCTACCGCTTCTTCGACCGCTACTATGTGCCGAACAACATGGCGATGGTACTCTGCGGCGACTTCGACCCAAAGGTGGCGGTCGCGCTGGCCGAGCGGTATTTTGGCCACTTCGAGGCCAAGCCGCTGCCGCCTTTTCAGGTAGAAAAACAGCCCGCCCTTGCTGCCCGCACCCAGCGCGACGTGTACGGCAACGAGGCTCCCTGGGTGGAAATGGCTTGGCAGTTCCCAGGTGCCAAATCGCCGGAAGCGCAATTTTTGCCACTGATTGCCAGCGTGTTGCACAACTATCAAGCGGGCCTCTTCGACCTCAACCTGATACAGCAGCAGCACCTGCTGGAAGCCTACGCTTACCCCCGCACTTACGAGGATTACAGCAGCCTCGTGCTGCACGGCAAGCCCCGCGAAGGACAGACCCACGCAGAGGTGGAGCAACTGCTGTGGGCACAAATCGAGGCACTGCGCAACGGCGACTTTGAAGATTGGCTGCCCGCTGCGGTGGTGAAAGACCTGAAACTGTCAGAAATCAAATCCTTCGAGCAGAACAAGGGCCGCGCCAGCGCACTCACCAACACCTTCGTGCTGGGCCTCGAGTGGCCCGACGTGGTGGCCCGCTGGAAGCGGCTGGCGAAAGTCACGAAGGCCGACATCATGGCTTTTGCCCAAAAACACCTGCGCCCCGACAACTTCGCGGTGGCCTACAAGCACACGGGCGAGGACGCTTCGGTGATGAAAGTGGAAAAGCCGCCCATCACGCCCATCGAGGTGAACCGCAGCGACGCTTCGGGCTACGCCCAAAGTTTTTTAGAAATACCGACCCCCGACATCGCGCCGGAGTTCATCGATTTCAAAAAAACCATCCGCCGGGCCAGCATCGCGCCGGGCCTGCCGCTGTACGCCGTGCCTGACAAGCGCGGCAAACTTTTCCGCCTGCACTACAACTTCGATTTTGGGAAAAACGCCGACCGCCGGCTGCCCATCGCCGCCGGGTACTTGGAGTATCTCGGCACTTCGCAGCACTCGGCTACGGAGATGAAGCAGGCGTTCTACCGCCTCGGCGTAAACTTCTCCGCTTCCAGCCAAGACAACCATTTTTACTTCACACTCAGCGGTTTAGATGAGTCGTTCGAGGAGGCCGTCGCGCTCATGCACCACTTCTTGGCCGACGCGCAGCCCAACGCCGACGCGCTCCAAAACTTGGTGGCCGACATCCTGCTGCGCCGCGACAACAACAAAACCAACAAGCAGACCATCCTGCAAAAAGCGATGTACCACTACGGCGTGTACGGCCCCAACTCGCCCTACCGCGACAAGTTCAGCCGCGAGCAACTGCTGGCCCTGCGCCCAGAGGAGATGACCGACCTGCTGCGCAACGTGCTGAACTACAAGCACGAAGTGTTTTACTACGGCCCGCAAGGCCCTCGCACGGTGGCGCAGGTTTTGAAAAAACAGCACCCCGCCGCCACCAACGGCAAGCCGCTGCTGCCACCGCTGAAGGAGAAAAAATACCGCGAAATCGGGGTGAAGAAAGACAAGGTGTACTTCGTGCATTTCCCCACCGTGCAGGTGGAACTGCTGCTGCTCAGCAAGGGGACAGGTAAATTTAACCTCGACGAGTTTGTGTTTGCCGACTGGTACAACCAGTATTTCGGCTACGGCCTGTCGAGCATCGTGTTTCAGGAAATCCGCGAGTCGAAGGCGCTGGCTTACTCGGCCTATACCTCGGCCAGCAGTCCCAGCCGGAAGGACAAGCCGCACTTCCTGCAAGCCTATGTGGGTACTCAGCCCGACAAGTTGCGCGATGCGGTGGACGCTTTTCAGGCCATCTTGGAGGATATGCCCGTGTCGCTACCGCAGATCGAAAACGCCCGCCAGAGCGTGCTCAAACAGATCGCCGCAGGGCGCATCACGCAGGCCAACATCTACTGGACTTGGCGCGGCAACAAGCACCGGGGCTTCCTGAACCGCGACCTGCGGACGGACATTTACCAGCACTTAGAAAAGGCGGAAGCCGCCGACCTCGTGGCTTACCAGCAGCAGCACGTGAAGGGCCGTCACTACACTTGGCTCGTGCTGGGCGACCGCCAACACGTTGATTTCAAGTACCTTCGGAAAATCGGAAAGGTGGAGGAGTTGACGTTGGAGGAGGTGTTTGGGTATTGAGCGAGTCATGAAGCATTTTTTCAACCGCCTGACCCACTGGGAACACTGGCCTTTCAACCTGTTTTATTCCCCCATTGCCCTCGTGTGGGCGTGGTACTGCTTGCGGTCTCGGTCGCTATGGTTTTTCAGCGCATCCAACCCTACGCTCACCTTTGGGGGCTTCGAGGGCGAGGGGAAAAGGGAAATGTACGAGCAGTTGCCGCCCGGCTCTTACCCCAAAACGATCTTCCTGAGCAAGTCTGAAACCTTCGAATCCGTGCTGCAAAAAGTGGCCGACGGGGGCTTCGCCTACCCGCTTGTGGTGAAGCCCGATGTGGGTATGAAGGGCCTTTTGTTCCGAAAAATAGACTCCGAAGCGCAACTCCGTGCCTACCACGCCTACATCCCCGACATCGACTATGTGGTGCAGGATTTGGTGGATTTGCCAATGGAACTCAGCGTGTTCTACATCCGCCACCCGACACAGCAGCAGGGCGAGATCACGGGCATGACCTACAAGGAACTGATGGAAGTGTTCGGCGACGGCAGCAGCACCCTCCGTATGCTCATAGAACGCCACCCCCGCGCCAGCCTGCGTATGGATGAGATGCAGCACCGGCACGGCGACCGCTTCGATTGGGTGCTGCCAGTAGGCGAGCAGTTCGTGCTGAGCCACGCTGCCAACCGCAACCGGGGCGCAAAGCTGCACAACCTTCGCCACGAAATTGATGCCGACCTGCTGCGGGTGTTCGACGCGCTGAGCCACCACAATGGCCAGTTTTTTTATGGCCGCTACGACATCAAGTGCAGATCAATCAACGACTTGCGGGCCGGACAACACTACAGCATCCTCGAATTCAACGGCTCCGGGGCCGCTCCCAACCATGTTTACCACTGCGGCCTCACCCTGCTACAGGCCTACCGCGACATCATCCGCCACTGGCAAGCACTCTACGACATTAGCCGCTACAACGCCGCGCACGGTACGCACTATTGGCCCTTTTGGAAAGGTCTGAAGTACCTCCGTACAGCAGGGCGGCATTTCAAGATGTTGGAAGCGTATGATTAGCGCGTCGTTGAGTCATTTCGACATTCCGTCATTGTTTTCACATTGACAACATTCCATCACATTGACCACATTTCCACCATTAGCAAAGGTTTTTTGGGTCGGCCTCTCGATCAGTTTCCTCGGCTCGCTGCCACTGGGTACCATCAATGTGGCCGCCATGCAAATCGGCATGACCGAGAGCATACGGGCAGCTTTCCTGTTTTCGCTGGGCGCGCTACTGGTCGAGATGGGATATGTGCGGGTTTCGCTCGTGGCGATGGACTGGGTGCGGCGGCAGGAGCGACTCTTCCGAATACTGGAATGGGCGACGGTGTTGCTCATTATCGCGCTGGCGGCGGGGAGTTTTCGGGCAGCCATGGGTGAATCAGGTGCGGCTCGCAACGTGCTGCTCTCCAACGGTGTACACCGCTTTGTGTTGGGCATGACTATGCGGGCTTTGAACCCCGCGCTCATCCCGTTCTGGTTTGGTTGGAGTACGGTGCTGTTGAGCAAAGGTGTGCTGCAACCTGTTGGCCGCCAATACAATGCCTACATACTTGGCATCGGGCTGGGCACCTTGCTGGCGCACGGCATTTTTATACTCGGAGGAAGTTTGGCTGCCGATGCGCTGGTCGGTCATCAAGCCCAACTCAATTGGGCGATTGGAGGGGTTTTTATGGCGACAGCGGGGATACAGGTGTGGCGGATGTTCAAGAAGAAAAAAGTTTGAGGGGAGTCCTCAATAGACTTGAGAGACTGGATAGCGCGTACAACTTTAAAAAAGCGCGGGCCACCTCGGAGTAATCGAGATGGCCCGTGCAAGAAACAGAAGATCAGTGGTTTATTTCTTTGTTCGCCCCAATGACATCCATGTCGGAATGATGAAACCTACTTCTTCACCCGCTCCATGTAAGCACCGTTGGTGGTGTCGATTTTGATGAAGTCGCCAGTATCACAAAAGAGCGGTACGCGCACTTCCGCGCCCGTTTCGACAGTGGCGGGCTTGAGCGTGTTGGTGGCCGTATCGCCCCGCAGCCCCGGCTCGCAGTAGGTAATCTGAAGCACCACGGTGGAAGGCAATTCTACAGACAAAATCTCGTCATCCTTGTCCGAACGGTACAGCACGTCCACGATGTCGCCCTCTTTCAAAAACTGGCCGTTGTCCAGCATTTCCGACTGGATAGAGATTTGATCAAAAGTCTCTTGGTTCATCAGCGCGAAGCCCCCGTCGTCGGGGTAGAGGTACTGAAATTTGCGGCGCTCTACGCGCACTTCGTTGACCGTGGCACCGCTGTTGATCGTGTGTTCTCCAACTTTTCCGGTAGTGGTACTTTTGAACTTAAACCACACTTTACCGCTCCCACGACCCACCTGAAACTTTTGAAAGTCAATAACTTTGACAATATCGTTGTTGTGTTCAATACACAGGCCGTTGCGGATATCTGACGTCGCTGCCATTATTGTTTAATGATAAATTGATGAATGAAAATGATTCGCTTTTCCTGAAAAGGCGGGCGAAGGTACTTCGATTTGCCACGACATTCTACCTTTGTCAAAAACTTATGCGTCTCGTTTTTGCATCGCCCCTGTTTGGCGGCCTCCTTTTTTGCTCCGCTTTTTTCGCTGCTTGCGCCTTTGCCCCGCCCCTTCCGCTGCCTGTTCTCACTGCTATTTCTGACGGCCAACTTCGCTTCGCCGACGGCTCCTCCCGCCCCATCCCGCACTACGGCGACTCTACGCACGTCATCCTGTACTGCGCTCGCCACTGCGAAAAAGTGAAGGACGGCTCCAAGGACCCCGACCTTACTGCCGAAGGCCAAGCACGTGCCGAACGGCTGGGGCGCATCCTGTCGGGCGCAAAAATCTACCGCGTATGCACCACACCCTACAAACGCACCATGCACACGGGCGAAGCCGTGCAACGGCACACAGGCAATCCATCTTTCGAGACCTACCCGCCTGATGCACAGGATGTTTGGCTCGAATCTGTGTTGGCTGCCGGTGGTGGAAAGCAGTACTTCGTAGCTGGGCACTCCAACACAGTGCCTCAACTGCTCAACCTGCTGATGGGTAAAATTCGGTTCCTGAACATCGACGACAACGAGTACGGGATGTTTTATGTGGCGTTGACGACGGGGCTGGGCAAGACTGAGGTGATAGAATGCCGGTATTAAAATCTTGCCCTCACGACAACAATGGAACACGGATGATCTGTGATGACCGGGCAAGTTTTGTAAGAACGCACAGATTCAAGGATCAAATGAAACAGCCGGAGGAAGGCTGGACGGCTAAGTTTTTACCTATATTCTCCATTACTAATTCTACTTTGTTAGATTAGAGAAAAACGAATTGTCATATCGTAGCGAAGCGGAGATATCTAGACAACCCGGACTCAGGTGACCTCCCAAAAGACTTGGCTTGTGTGGATGTCTCCGCTTCGCTACGACATGACAATCCCACTTTTTAAAGTAACAAAGTAGAACTAAGTACCACGACACAAATGTGTCGCAAAGGCGCAGAGGCGCAAA
>JAYSUY010000162.1:0-6073 GCA_043718855.1 Saprospiraceae bacterium
CACGACGATCGCAAAGTGCTAACTGCGAAAAAAAATTTACCCAAAATGCAACCCCTGCCGTCTGGAGCGACCTAATCCAGCAAACACAGTTCAAGCGGCGGCTTCTTGAAAAACGCTCCCGACTGAACGGAAACAGCCACAACACTTTCACTTTCAAAAACTTATCAAACATGGTAAAAGCACTCAAATTATTCCTCCTGCCACTCGTGGCCCTCGTGGCCATCATGGTGGCTTGCAACAAAACCACCGAACTAAGCACCGACGAACTCGTCGATCAGGCCCTGTACAGTGTGCAGGAGCGTGGCGGCATGGGCCGATTCGGTTGCTACGAGTTGGTGTTTCCAGTCACGCTGGTCTTGCCCGACGGCACCACTACAGAGGTCAATTCTTACGACGAGGTGAAGCAGACTCTTCGCGCCCACTTCGACGCGGCTGGCAGCCCTCGCCCACCACGCGGCCAGCGGCCACACCTGACTTTTGTATTTCCGATTTCGGTGATTTCGCAGGATGGCGAGGTCATCACGGTAGAGACCGAGGAGGCGATGCGGCGGCTGCGGGCCGATTGTGCTGGAGCGACTTTTGGCCGCCATGACCCGCGCGGACACGGCCAGCACGGTTTGTCTTGCTTTGATATCGTGTTCCCGATCACCATCACATTCCCGGATGGCACCACTGCTACAGCTGCTGACCGCCAAGCCCTGCACCTGCTGCTCCGCACTTGGCGGAAAGACAACCCTGGTGCCACCCAACGCCCGCAAATCACATTCCCCATCACGGTGAAAATGACCGACGACGGCTCGCTGGTGACCGTGAACAGCCGCGATGAACTGCGCCAGTTGAAGGAAGATTGCGAATAAATGGGCGCTGGCTCGGTGTTTAACTGGCTCGGCCCCCACGTCTACGGACGTGGGGGCCGAGTTTTTTTGGGCCATCTGGAAATCAATCCCGCCCCACAGCCGCGCACTCCACCTCCAGCACCAACGGCACGATGAAACCCCCACTCCGGCTGCTGGCCTCGAAGCCGATACGGTCGGGGAAGTAACGGATGTCTCCAGTCGGCACAGCGAACTTACCCAGTATCAAGCGCAGGTTTTGATCGAAATCCCCCTCCCGCTGCGCCAGCAGCGCAGCCAGTTGCTGCACCGTGTCGATTTTCTTTTTGGAAAAAAGCAGCACCAAACGGTCCGTACCCGGCTGGGCCAGTTTGAGTGCTTTCATCGGGCCAGGTATAGCGATCTGTGTGCTGCCCGCTACCAGCAGGGCGCTCTCGTTGAGACCGTCGAATTTTTCGTTCAGCCCCGCCTGACGCGGCCAGTGGAAGTGTACCGTGCGCTGAGCATCCACGCTGAATACGTACAGGTACTGGTCGGTGGCGGGCGCAGCAGCCAAAAGTTGGAACAACTGGCCTACGGGCCAAGCCTGATTCTTCAAATGATAGATGCTGGGCTGCTGGGTCAGCAGGGCTTCGGCGGTCTCGAACATCGGCTGCCGGGTCTGGGCCGTCCAGCCAGTGAGAGAGCGGAAGTCGAGTTGGCCGGAGAGTTCGAGCAGGGGGCGTTCGGTGGGTTGTTGGGGGCTGGGGACTGTTTGCTGTTTGCTGTTTGCCATTTGCTGTTTGCCATTTGCATCTTGCATCTTGGCGGGAGCCAGCAGGTAGAGTGCGTAGGCGTATTTGCAGTAGTTGCCGAAATCTGCGTATTTCACCCAAATAAAGCCTGCATCGCCCCAGTTTTTGCCCCAAGAGTTCATCAGGCGGAAGGCTTCGCGGCGGTCGTCGTAGCCCACCACCGTCATGGCATGGCCGCCAGCGGGGGCGGTATTGCCGAGTGTGGGGTGCCAGTATTGAGCGTTTTTAAGGTCGTAAAAATTGCGCAGCACACTGATGCCCACCACCACCGGCTTCTGAGCGGCCAGCACTTTTTTTACCCGCAACACCTTGATGTCGCTGCTTTCTTTCGCCCCAAACAAGGTGAGGTAATCCTGAATGGCGTAGCGGCGAGCAGACACGGACACCGCGCTATCAGGCACCTGCTCACAGTTGTTTACCTCAAAATCGAACTGCCGTGCGAGGCAATCGCCCTGAGTGGAGAGCAGACTGAGCGCGTCGGAAATCCGTGCGCCCTGCTTGCAGTCCTCGGTCTTGATCTGGTTGTACAGGAAAAGCGCGGAGTGGGCGTTGCGGGTGATCACCTCGCGGTCGGTGCAGCGGTTGAGGATGGCCCGCTGTATGGACATGGCCGAATAGCCCGCCGACCAGCCCACACAAGAAAAAATGTAGCCCTGATGCCGCACTTCGGGGCAGTATGGCGTGAGGTCAACGGATTGCGGCAGATCGGCTTTGCTACCGTCTTCGGCACTCTGGCGGGGCAGCGCGTCGTAGGTGTCGTCTTCAAAAAGAAGGCCTGCGCCGAAGCCTTCGGGCTGGCAGTGAGCGGGGTTTTGCGACAGCAAAAGCAGCACGAGGACGAGGTAAGTAAGGACAACAGGCGCAAGTTTCATAACTTTTTTTCTACCTGTGTTTTGAGTGACGGTTTTGTGCCCGTTCAAGGTGTGTCTTGGTCAATTTCTTGTTCCAACTCCAGCATTTCGCCTCCTTCGGTTTCCGTCAATGAATCGTCAGCCGGTTCTGAATTGAGGATTGAAGCTGCGCCCTCTGAGTCATCACTGGACACCGGTTTTCCCTCCACCACATCATGGGCAATGGGTTTGACAGCCTCCATTTCGGGCAGTTCGTCGGGCGGCAAGTGGGCGGCCAATGCTTCGAGTATCTGGTTTTTGATGTTGTTCCAAGCTTCGGCAACACCCGTACGAGAATTCCAACGAGGATCGCATTTGGCTACTGTATCTACAAAAGCATTCATTAGAATCACATACTCGGCACGGGAGTTTCTTTTGCTTTCGATGAGTGAAAGCCGAGTCGTTTTTTCCACTGATGCGATGGTGTTCTCGATGTCAAACATTAAGTGCAAAGCAATGTGGAAGCGTTGATAGAACAGATTCACTTCGTTGGGTCCTTGGGGCTTTAATGCTTCCATGCCGGGTTGTGCAAACAGCCTGTCAAAAAATTGTTGAGCAAAGTTTTCAGCATGGCTCAGGCACCTGCGGTAGCTATCGAAGACCAGTTCTTCACTCTTATCCAGCACCACCTTTATCCGTCCGATATCACGCAGAGCAAGACCCATGTCTTCATACCGTTTATCAGGGTTTTCAGCCAGCATTTTTTTTAGGATTGCTGTTACACGGGTTGGAATGAATGGGTGAGTCAGCCTGTTTTTTCGAAACTCAGCCTCGGTAAAAAAACGGTGGCGCATCAGCAGGATGTCGGAAGCATTTTCTCCTGCAAACAGTTTTTCGCCCGTCAGCATTTCAAAGGCGAGCGATGCTAGGCAGAACTGATTGGCTTTGTCCATTTCTTCGCCCTTAAAGGTGTTGTCTACCAACTTAAAGAGTTTCTCGGGCGCAAAATAGTGACAGTCTTCGACGAAGGATTTGAATGAGCGTTTGTCATCGCTTACATGGTGAATGTCAAACGGCGATATCTCTGGTTCCAATTCGTGATCGATGATGATCTTGGAGGGCCGGATGCCAGAGTGTCCAAACCTTTTCTGGCGCAGATAGTCCATCACATCGCCGATCACGAGCAATATCCGCTTGGTGTTGTATAGCGGCAGGGTACCGGTGTTGCGGAGCAGGATTTTTAGATTCACACCTGATACCAGTTCCGTGATCAGGTAGTATGGGTAAGTATGAAAATTGGTATCCACCAACTGGATCAGGTTGCGGTGCTTCAATTGCATGATGCGCCTGAGTTGGTCGCTTCCCTTGATCTCCTCAATGTTGCTCGTTTTCAACACCATGACCATCACCTCCTGTTTGGCGTACTGCTCTTTTGCGCTGAAATAGATGAAGGATTGGCCTTCGATATGATGTTTGATGTCAACGTACTTCCGCGACAGCCCAGTCTCGATAAAGTCGCGGAGTGTGTCGTGATCTCTGGCATCTTTGGGTATGGGCTTGAAAAAACTAAGTTTTCCTTCGATCTCCTCGCGCACGTCGGCCAAGATGCTGAGAAACTGCAACCGCATACGGTTGGATTCCATAGATATCCCATCTTTTGGCACGGTCTCGCTCTCATCGGCTTTGCGGTTGGCCGAGTGTCGCCCGGAGAGGGCGACTAGGTTGGTGTACGGCTCATTTTTGAGGGTTTCGATGAGCGACTTGAGTTGATTGATGGCTTCGGGCAGTTTGCCTTGGCAAACCAGCCCTTCGAGGGTGGGTTTCTCTGTCATTGCTTTTCTGTTTGGGTGGGTGAAAAACTGTTTTCAAAAATTTGGCAATGCGCGGCTACCATTTCAAATAACAGTGGCATTGCAGCACAAACGTAGTATAACATTTCAACATGAGCAACAAAAAAGCCCTCGCCGGATGGACTCCGGTGAGGGCTTGAAGTAGATGACTGCGAGGGGTATTAGCCGCCAGCGCTGCCGCCACCGGGCAAATTGATTTTGATACAGCCGATTTTGCAAACAAAACGGTTCCAGCCTTTTCCGCCACCAAACCCGTTGCCGAATGCGTCGTGGCAGCTCTTGTGGCAAGCACCCACTGTACCCGGAGCAGGAGCGCCGGTAGGCACCGTGCTGTTGCCCAAAATCTTGTTGAGGTCAATCTCGACTTTGCTCAACTGGCTCTGGTAGTTGGCATACTGCGCAGTGGTCATTTTTACACCGCTGCGCTCCACTTGGGCGGCCAGTTTTTGGGCGGCTTCCAGCATTCGTACACATTGCGCACGGGCAGCCGCTTCGCGGATTTTTTGCACGGCAGGCAGCAATAGACCGATTTCTTCTTGTGCTTCTTTGGCGGCACGAACAAACTCAGCGGTTTCGGCAGAT
Source organism: Saprospiraceae bacterium (assembly GCA_043718855.1). Classification (GTDB taxonomy): domain Bacteria; phylum Bacteroidota; class Bacteroidia; order Chitinophagales; family Saprospiraceae; genus M3007. The sequence continues at coordinate 4,890 of JAYSUY010000162.1, forward strand.
GCGCCAGCCTGAGCAATGGCACTGTTGGAATTGGAGAAAAGAACAACGGCTACGAGAGCGATCAGGGAAAAGAAATTTTTGATGGTAAGCATGATGGATAAAAAGATTGAGTGATGAATGATGTGATGGTGTAGATGCAGTAATGTGTTTCAGGTCGATTTTCTGTGCCCAGGGCCGGGTCGATTTTTTTGAAGAAATTTTTTCTGGCAAATTGGAGTGATGCTGTACTGTGTCGGGGCCTGAATTTTTGTACCCACACCGCCTCACTTTTTTTCGAGCGCAGATTTTACTGGTCAAGGGGAAACGTGAAAATGATTCAGCCGCCAACCCAGCAGAAAGCAAAATGCCGGGGCGACGGTCAGTCGCCCCGGCATTCGATGGGTCATCTTCTAAGCCTCAATCATTGTTTTTTAGAAAAAACGACCCGCCCAGAAATAGTTTTTTTTAACAAAACAAGAAAAAAAGGAACGCGAAACACAACAATCATTGCCGCTCCCCGGTTTTCCTCCCTATAATACGGTAGTTTAGTCGAAAATGACCGTTCCCTCAAAAAGGCAGCCGTTCAACAAACCCGTTTTTCTGTACTTTTGCACCCAGACAACCCGCCGCACATTTGTACCATCAAAGAAAACAAACGGCATCGCGGAATGATGAATGATAAATAGGGAACGAGGAATGACGAGGAAGCGATGAAATGAGAAAGTAAAGATGCCCACCAGATTTGTACACTTTTCATGAGATTATATACGGGAAACCGGCGCGATGCAAACGAGCATCGCGCTTTTTTTTTGCCCATACCCCAGCCCGGCTTACTTTGTGCGCTCAAATTGCAATAAGCATATGAAGCGCACCATCCTCTCCGTTTTCCTTATCCTGCTCACCTCCATCGGTCTGCACCTCGCAGCCCAGTCCACTGCCTACGTCATCAATGCGGGGCCAACGATCGGCATTCAAAAATGGGACAACTCCTTCGACCGCGAACCGCTGTTCAAATATCACCTCGCGCTCAGCATCGAGTCGGTGAACAACGAGGACGACCGCGGCTCCCTGTTCGCCCAGTTCGGCTACCATGTGAAGGGCAGCGCCAACCGTTTCTCCTTTTTTCAGCCTGGCAGCGGCGGCATCCAAGTCTACTCGGAGCAATTCCGCTTCAACAACCTCTCCGTAGTGTTGGGTGCGAAGGG
>JAYSUY010000163.1:0-2220 GCA_043718855.1 Saprospiraceae bacterium
CTGTGAGCAAAAGCGACGCATACGGGCAGGGCAAGCAAAGGGTAGGAGGGACGACTACCCTGCGCAGCCCTGCTCGTATGCGGAGCAATGTCGTGAGGGGGCCAGATTCGGCGAAGCCGAAAAAATTTTTTTTTGAACTATGCAAGTCAAAATTTTCAGCATTCCAGCACACGGGGGCGAAGCCCTCAGCGAAGAGATGAACAGCTTTCTTCGCGGAAAAAAAATACTTCAGATGGAAAGCCACTTTGCCAGCGAGCCGGGCGGCTCGTACTGGAGTTTTTGTGTCAAATACGTGGACAGCCTTCTGGCCGCCGAGCGCGACAAGCCCAAAGTGGATTACCAGAAAGTGCTGGACGCAGCCACGTTTGCCCGCTTTTCCGCGCTCCGCGCCATCCGCAAGCGCATCGCGGGGGAAGAAAATGTGTCCAGTTTCATCATCTTCACCGATGAGGAGTTGGCCGAATTGGCCAAAATGGAGACCATCACCGAAGCAGCCATGCGCGGCGTGAAGGGCATCGGCGACAAAAAGATGGAGCGGTACGCCCACCACTTCCTGACCAAGCCAGCCGATGAAAAGGGCTGAACAACTCATCGGGCAAGTGGCCGACCCCGACAACCTGCGCTTGGCGGCCTGGAAAGCGGCCAAGGGCAAACGCCACTCGGCAGAGGTAATGGAGTGGTTTGCGGGCATGGAGCGCAACGTGCCCGACTTGCGGGCGCAGATACTTTCGGGCTATGTGCAGGTGGGCGACTACCGCTACTTTACGGTTTTTGAACCCAAAAAGCGGCAAATCTGTGCCAGTGCCTTCGGTGAGCAGGTGCTGCACCACGCGCTGATGAACGTGTGCCACGACCACTTCGAGCGGGTGCAGGTGTTCGACAGTTACGCCAGCCGCAAGGGCAAAGGCACCTACGCCGCAGTAGATCGGGCCAAGCACTTTTCCAGCCGGAAAGCCTGGTTCCTGAAACTCGACGTGCGGCAGTTTTTTGGCAGCATCCACCACGAGGTGCTGAAAGCGCAACTCGCCCGGATGTTCAAAGACCCCACCCTGCTGCGGATTTTTCATGCCATCATCGACAGTTTCGAGACGGGCGGTAGCATCCCGACCGCTTCGGGATCAGGACCAGGGGCGTTCACGCTTCTCGGCAAGCCCCCTATCATCGCCCACATCGCCGTAAACAGCGTTTGTCCCTACGACGTGAACGCCGTGCTACCTTGGCGCGGCCTACCCATCGGCAACCTCACCAGCCAGTATTTTGCCAACCATTTCCTCTGCGGGCTGGATCATTTCATCCTGGAAAATCTGCGGGTTGCCTGCTACGTCCGCTACATGGACGACCTCGTGCTGTGGCACGACGACAAGGCCGAACTGCAAAACGCCTACGCCGCCGTCCGCCACTTCGTGGAAACCGAACTGCTAGCAGCGTTGAAGCCCGAACTGCTCCGCCGCACCGCCAGCGGCCTGCCTTTTTTGGGCTACCACATTTTCCCGCACCACACCCGGCTGTTGCAGCAGAGCAAGCAGCGGTTTCTCAAAAAAATGCGCATCGTGGACGAAAACTACCACAGCGGTGCTTGGGGCGAGGCCCAGTGCCAGCGCCGCGCCCTGCCCCTGCTCTCTTTTGCGGCACACGCCGATGCTGCAATGCTGCGCAAAAACCTACTTTCGCGGCTGATGGGTCAATCGCCATAGGGCACGAACCGCGTGAATCGCGGCGGCAGTTGGGACAACACCCCGCAGAACTGCCGCTCCGCGTACCGCAACAACTGGCAACCGGACAACCGCGACAACAATATCGGCTTCCGCCTTGCCCTTGCTCCGCAGCTCACAGGAAGGCCGGACGGCTTCCACTGAACAGGCGATTGTCCCGCTCCTCTGCCCACAGCGGGGGGCAAAAAGCCCCGATTCGTTCGGGGCCGAAGCAGCAGTTTGAGTAGCGCCAGCCGAAAGACCTGCTGCTTCATTTTTTTTGAAAAAAACATACACCGCCATGCAAGGCCCGCACGAAGAACGAATCACATACCTCACCTTTTGGATGCTGCCCATAGTAGGCGGCCCCTTCCGCATGGGCAGCAAAAAGAAAGACAAAGAGGCATGGGACTGGGAAAAGCCTGACCACGACGTGACGGTGCGCGATTTTCACCTCGGCCAATTCCCTGTGACCCAAGACCTGTGGCGGGCGGTAGCAGAAGCAAGTGAAGCAAGTGTCGGCGTGACT
>JAYSUY010000164.1:0-6058 GCA_043718855.1 Saprospiraceae bacterium
TACGAGTCAACCAACCACCAATTAACCAATCACCAGTCTGCCAATCACCAATCACTCCGCCACCACGATCCGCCCCCGCGCTTGGAGTGTACCGCTGAACAAGATTTCGTAGAAATACAGCCCGGCCACCACGTTGGGCTGCCAAGTGATTTGGCCCTTGCCGTTCGATGCCGGGAGGCCCCGTTTTTCGTCCACCAAACGGCCCGCCACATCGTACACCCGTAGCGAGGTCGGCTCGCCGAGGTCGGCATAAAACTCGATGGTCGTCGGTCCGCTCGTGGGGTTGGGAAATACGTTGGTAGTGAAGTACTTGCGTTCGTCAGACTCCCCGATGGAGAGCGTTTTCATGCCGCCGTCCATCCAGTGCATCCGATTGAGTACCCACTGGCGAAAATACTGGACATGGCTGCTGTACGGGCCGCAGCAGTAGGCGTTGGGCCATACCCACTCGTTCAGGATGGGCCACTGCGCAAAGTTGCGCTGCTGAGCGGGCTGCACGATGGCCGTGAGCGAATCGAGGATGCCCATCACTTTGGCATCGCTGAACGGGCCGCTTCGGAGCGATTTCCAGCGGTCGCTCATGCGTCGGCGGTAGTCGGGATCATCCCACAACTTAAGCCACCAGAAATGGATCACCCAGTCGCCGCCACCGCAGTAGTCGTTAAAATCCATCGCCCAACCAGCGGTTTTATTCCCCTCGCAGTAGTCCACGTTGCCAAATCCGATGTTGAAATCCCACACCGGCCCAGCGTGCAGGTGCGGGTCCTTGCTGTCGCGGTCTTTGTAAAAAAACGTGCTGAGTCGGTAGCCATCTACATTTTTGGCGATCTCGTTGATGAGCGTAAAATCCACAAACGACTCTACGTCAAGGTATTTGGGGTAGCCCTCAGTGGGGTCGGCAAACTGCGGCTTCTGCATAGCATTCTCAAAATCAGTCATCCACTGCTCGATGTATTGTTTTTGATGAGGGGCCAAGTCCTCCTGTTTCGGGTAGTGGTACTGGAACAAAGTGGTCTGCCAACTGCCGGGTATGGCCGGATGGGGCGACACCCAGCCATCGGAGTTGCTGCCAGTAGGTTTGTCGATTTTGATGATGTAGCCGCCCGTCAGCGAGTCGCCTGCGAGGTCGTCCGAGTCGAGTTTGCTGATGTCCACGCGGAACTTGTCGCGCTTGATTTTTTCGGCCACCACGTAGATGCCCCGGTACTCGCCGTTGAGCACCAACTCCACGAAACGATAGCCTGATGCCCAAGGCATGATGCGCCGAGCCAACTCGTAGGCGAAGACATCGCGCACCAGCGTCTTGTCGGTGAAGGGCGAGAGGAACACCCAGTCTGACTCTTTGGGCAGGCCCAGCAGCGGCACCTCACGGTCGGTGCCGTCGGCGTTGCGGGTCTCTACGGCGTAGGGCTTTTTTTCGGTAAAAAACTGCGAGGTGCTGCCGCGTAGTTCTATGCCGATGTGGCCGTCGTAGTGGTTGGGCGGGTCGCTGAGGTGGTTGGTTTTGCCGGGGCCGTTGTCGATGATTTGCATCTGCGCCAGCACTTTAGGCTCATCAAGTATGGGCTGGCCGCCAGTGTTGATGAGTACGATGGGCAGATGGGAGGAGTCGAAAGCGACTTGGCCGAAGGTGGCGAACGGGGTGGTGAGGAGGAGGAGGTAGAGTAGGCGCATGAGCGGGGGGCAGATGTAGGCTTAGTGGTAAGTCAAGTAAAATATGGAGAGTTGAGCAAGCCATTCATCCGACGACAAATTCGTCGGATGAAGCATCAACTTTCGTCCGACGAATTTGTCGTCGGACGAATGGGCCGGCCAATTTCTCAAAATTCATTTGACTTACCACTTAGGGTTGGATGCGCCACTTGGCAATCCGCTTCAACCCGCGAGTCAAGAGATGATGGAAAGGTGGGGGAGCAGCGACTGCTGAAAATTTTCAGGGTCAAATCTGCCTTCCGTCACCTGCGCCCCGTAGTTGTCGCCATAAAAAGTAGCGTGAGCTTCGCCAGGGGGAATGTTGATGAGCAGGTTGAACTGCTGGTTTTCCCAGTAAACATCTATGCTGCCCTCTGGCCCGTGATAGATTTTGGGCGTGACCATGATTTTCCCAAACACGTCAAACAGCCATCGGGCGTACTCGGCCACGAAGCGCACGGTCTTCGACCAAACTTCCGGGGAGTACGGCTCGCTCCCCTCGCCATCAAAATTCCTTTCCAATCTGAGCAGGTACTTGGATTTTTCAATGGCCGCAGCAAGGCTCGCCAACTCTGCGGGGAGCGCGGCGGTCATTTTCCCGTTGAGCATGATGTTGATTTCGGTGCGAATCTCGGTTGTCATGTGCGGAGCGTTTTTTTGACCACAGATGGAAAGTGTGTTGACGCTGAGATGCAAATGTACCGCTCCACAGGAGACCCCTTGCTCTGCAAATCGAGTTTTCTCACCTCGCCCTTTTGGGTTTTCTCCCCTTCGCAGCAGAGCGAAGGGGAGAAAACCCAAAAGGCATCAAAGTTTCACCAACTTCAGCGTCTTGCTCCCGTGTTCGCTATCCAGTTGCAGGAAGTAGGCCCCGGCGGGCAGGGCTTTGCTCAGCGAAAAACGCTGACTGTGTTCCCCGGCAGCGGCTTTCTCGGTCGGGCTGTGCAGGTTGGCCACCGGCTCGCCCACGAGGTTGAACAGGCGAATGCTCACCTGCGAGGCTTCCGGCAGGGTGTATTGCACAGTAATGTGCTGCTCAAACACGGAGGGGAAAGCCGTCATGTCGGCCTGTGCCGCAGCCGCTTCGGGCTGCGTGGACGAGGACACCTGTTTTTTGAAAACGGCTGTGATCGTGTCGGCTTTGGTGATGCTGAGCATGGCGGTGGTGGCTGTGGAGTCGGCTCCGAACTTGTGTTTTTTCGCTTCCCAGTGGTCGAACACGTACTTGGCTGTCGTGTCGGGCAGGGCGGTGAGCCGGGTCCCGATGCCGCCGTAGTAGGTGGTGACGACTGGGAACTGCTTGTGATACAGTGAGTTAATTTGCAGGGTACCTGCTCCGGGTGGTTCCACTTGCACAATTGTAGGGTGGGGCCCGTTGAGGTTGTAGCAGGTTTTCATCCCGCTGTTGAGGTACTCGCAACGCTCGGCTATGAAGCTGCGGAGTTTGACCACGTTTTCCTCCCACTCTTCGTAGGTGCCGTCCCAGCGCAGGGCGTGGCGCGTCATTTCGGGGGCGATGGTGGCCACGATGCCGTCGAGGCTGTTGAGCATGTTTTCACAACTGAACGTGGTGTTGAGCAGGTCGGCTTGGCGGGTGATGTAGTACTGATTGAAGGTCGGGTTTTTGCGCAATTTGTTCAGCACTTTGATGTGGCCTTCGGGGTCGCTCCAGCCAGTGAGGCCCTCCACGTCGCAGGGCTTTGCATCGGGGCCGGTGTTGGGTATGCCCGTGTAGTTGATGTAATGCCCGAAGGTCGCGTCGTTGTCCCAGAGGATGTAGCCCCATTTTTGGTGGCCACCTTCGGGGTTGAGGCCGCGCCACCAGCCGGTGTTGTAGTTGAGCCAGTCGGAGCAGACGGTGAAGCCGTTCACCACCACATAATCCACGAGGCTGGTCACGTCGTAGCGGTCGGTGACGTACTTGTACTTGGCCGGGTCGGCGAGGTTGTTGGTGGTGGCGTTGATGTAGTTGTAGAGGGTTTTCCACTGGCTGAGGGCCTGTGGGCCGCCGTACTCCGCCCAAGTGTTGCCCCAAGTCTCGATGTACTGGATTTCGTATTCGCCCTGACCGTAGTAGTAGTCGGTGAAGTCGTGTTCATCGGGGTTTTCGCGCAGGTCGTACACGCCCCAGTACTGGCCGTTGAGGTATACGATGGCTTTTTCGCCGCGCCGCACGTCCAAGTGGAGGCCGCCCTGATCGGCGAGGTTGTGGATGTAAGCATCGCGGATGTGTGCGCTGCCCTCGTTTTGGGGGTGGTGAGAGGCGGGGTAGTTGTCGTCGCCGGCGGCGCGGAGGATGATGCGCTGGAACTCGTCGCGGTCGGTGGTGGCGAAGATTTTTTCTTTCAGTGCGCTGCTGTAACCCATCTGGTCGCGGGTCACCCAATCGAGACTGCGCTGGTCATTGGCCCAAGAGTCTTGGCCGTGTGAGTTGAGGTCGCCGTAAGATCGGGTTTTGCGGTCGCCATCGGTGCCGAAGAGTTCGATGGAGCCGGAGGGGCGCAGTTCTTTTTGGCCATTGGCGAGTTCTACCACGCTATCTGCTCCTACGGAGACGACCATTAAACTGTGTTTTTCATTAATAAAATAGGTGTTGAACTGCACGAAACCGGGTAGTATGAGGGCGTTGGCACTGAATGCAGCGGCTTTGAGTACGGTGGTTTGGTGTAGGGTGATGGGACTGGTGTAGGCGGGGGAGAGGTTGGTTGGCTCCGTGCCGTCGGTGGTGTAGCGGAGGGTGCTGTTGGGTTCATTGTTGGTGATGACGACCGTGACGGAGTCCGTGTAGAAACCTGCGGGTGCGCTCATGTCGGGCCGTGCCGTGAAGGCAAGGTAGCCGGTGGCAGGGTTGCTGGCTTGGCGGCTGGGTTCATCAAAAATGCGCCATGCTGGGCCACCGTCGGGCTGGCGGCCCCGCGACTGGCGCATCTGGGTTTTGACGACCTCGATGTTTTGCAGGATGGTACCCGAAGCATTGGCGAGGATGATTTGCTCGGGCTTGCTTTTGGTCTGCGTGAGGCGGAAGTTGGTGTGGAAATGGCCAGTGGCGGAGGTGGACACGTTGCGCCCGGAACACCACACACTGAGGTAGCCTTTGGCGGGTATGCTGGCCGAGGCAGGGAATTTCCACTTGGCGGGTTCGTCCTTGTCGTCGCTCATGGACCAGCCAGAGAGGTTGACGGGCGCGTCGGTGAGGTTGTAGAGTTCGATCCAGTCTTCGTATTTCTCGAAGTTGTCGATGTACTGGTTAAGGTTGGCGCAAGAGTATTCATTGACAACGACTTGTGCCGGGAGCGCGGTACTGGAAAGCAAGGCAAGGAAAAGAAGAAAGCGTAGTGTGACGACAGATTTCATGCTTGAAGGTTGAACTTGTTTGTGATGCCCAAAGGTGAAAATAACTTTACATCAACTTTACATGAAATAGAGGGGTTTGTCGGAAGTGGGCAAAGCGGGGGAGGAAGGGTGTCATTTGGTCATTGGTCATTTCGTCGGTTTTTGCGGAAGCAGGTTAGTTTTGCCCAAAACCTGGCCCATGTCCCTCCTTTTCAATGCCTTCTTTTTCACGCTGCTGATTTTCTGCGCTTTCGTGGCCTTGTCGCAATGGCGGCTCACGAAGGATGCCGTCATACCTTGGTATATCGGCTACCTGCTGTGTACTTTCGCACACTACGCGCGGCAGTTCTGGATAGACACCTTGGTGGAGTTCGGCTTCGCCCCGCCGCCCGACCCTCCGCTGCACTGGGACACGCCGCTGAGTTACGCCGCCTTTGCGGGCTACTTTCTCTTCATCGAAGGGCTGATGGATTTTCGCTCCAATGCGCCCCGCCTCTCGCGCACGCTGCGGGCAGCGGCCCGCTGCTTTGCTGGCATGATCGGGGTGCACCTGCTGCTGCAAATGTTTTTTGGAAACGCCACTGCCCACCAGGCGCACCTCGTGGTGCAGGTGGCCCTGTTCCCGCCTATGCTCTGGATGCTGGCGCATCTGCTGCGAAATGCCCGCCTTTTTTATCAAAAATTGGTCGTCGCTGGGATTCTGGCCCTCACGCTGGGCTTCGTCTGCGTCATCGCCAGCAGCCAACTTGGAGGAGAAAACTGGGTGCGCGACGTGCTGCTCTGCTTCCCCACGCGCTGGGGCACCGTCTGCCTTTACCACCTCAAAGTCGGCATCGCGCTCGATGTGCTGTGCTTTTCGTGGGCGCTCACGCTGCGGCAAAAAGACCTGCTGGCGTTGGCTTTTCTGTCGGCGCTGCCTCGAGCGATAGCCCCGACCGCCCCGACAGTGCCACTTGATGACCTGCCAGAGGATGCCTTCTTGCTGCGGGTGCGCGAGTTTTTGAGCCAACATTTTCAACAGGAAACGCTCACG
>JAYSUY010000165.1:0-6055 GCA_043718855.1 Saprospiraceae bacterium
GATGTTCCTGTCACCATTCCCGGCAGGTTCAACTTGCATCGCGCCGCGTTTTTCCAGGCTTCCGACAAGTACGACACCTTCACCGAGCACCTGCTCAAATACGGCGCGGCGTATCAGGAGGAAAAAATCATGTCCGTCAACTCGTTGTTTGGCGACCTCTCAGAAACCGTCGGCATCGCCGAGCCTGCGGTGCCGAGAACCGAACCCTGGGGCCTCATCTTTCGGCTCCAGAAGGAAAAAGACGTGGTGGGCATCTACATCAGCGGCCACCCGCTCGACGATTTCCGCTACGAGTGGGAAAACTTCGCCTCGCCGCTCGCCAACATTGACAATTTCAAGGGCCGCAAAGTGAACGTGGCGGGTTTTGTGCTCAAAGCCGAGCACCGCATCAGCCAAAAAGGCACGGGCTACGGGCGATTCACGATTCAGGACTACACCGGCTCGCTCGAAATTTCGATGTTCTCGGAGACCTATGCCAAGTTCAAATCCTTCTTCGAGGAAGGCACGAGCGTGTATGTGGAGGGCGAATACAAGCCGCGCTACAACTCGGATGAGATGGAGTTTCGGGTGCTGAATGTTCGTCTGCTGGAAACCATCGGCGAGGAAAAAACCCAGTCCGTGACGCTCAAAATCCCGGTAGAAAAAGTCTCCGCCGAGTTCATCGAGCGCATCGAAAAACTCTGCACGGCGCACAAGGGCAAGCACACGCTGCGCATGGAACTCATTGATTTTCAAAACAAAGAGCGCATGGCGTTCACCTCGTTAGGGAAAAAGGTGAACGTGGGGAACGAGTTTTTGGCGGCGATGGAGGGGTTGGGGGTGGAGTGCGGGGTGAATTAAAGAAGCAAACTATTTATTACTCTTGGACAAACAGATACGATACATTGGTTACCGCCATCTCAAAAGTGAAGAGAAAATTGAAAGAATTATTTTCTCCGTATCCTTTGATGGCTGCTTTGTCGCGATAAAAGCCACGAGTGGTGACTATTATGCCACGTCTTTCGGTAACGATGATTTTGGTGTTATTGTAAGTGATTTCGGTGAGATGATTTTTGTGTTCTTCCTGAACCCCAATTTTTCACAAGAGGAAGCTTTGGTAGGTGTTTGGGCTGGTTGTTCGCCATCTGAAAACCTACACGAGTCAGGCCGGATATTACTTACCAAGGCACGGGATATTGATGAAACAACCTTAAAGCCTACCGTTTTTAGGTATGATATGGGCAACGCAGAAGATGGCGAAGAAGTGGGCGATATCTCAACAATTTATTTTATCAGAAAATATTTTTTCAACAAGAATGACGAAAACCCATGGAGCACCTCAAAAATGGATAGAATTTATGATGTGGTGAGCACTCTTGCAAATACTCTTGAATCGGGTTTACAAGAGATGAAGGGAATTGGAAGCCAATTTTCAGAAGAATTAAGAAGCCTCAAACAAAGCCTAAGTGAAGAGGGTAAATTTAAATTCGATGAAAAATTAGATCTAAAATTTCAGGTTGCACAAGGTGATTTACCAGCTGTTCTGGAAAGAATAAAACAGATTATCTCAAAATCAGAAACCGAGTTATTCAACGACTTCCTCCTGTATTTTGCTAGCAACCTTCGTATTGAAGAGTCGCATCAACTTGGCTTGGTTTCTCTAAGTGAATACAGTACAGAGAAAAATAGGATTAACAAAGGGGTTCTTTCTATCATTGACCAGTTACCCGATAAATTAGGAGAATAAAATGGCACAATCCAGCATCGAATGGACCGAACTCACTTGGAACCCTACCACCGGGTGCAGCAAAATATCGAAAGGCTGCAAGTACTGCTACGCTGAGGTGATGACCCGTCGCTTGCAGGCGATGGGCGTTGAAAAGTACAAAGACGGCTTCAACGTAGTCCGCACCCAGCCAGAGGAACTGCTGCGCCCTTACGAGTGGAAAAAGCCCAGAGTCATTTTCGTCAACAGCATGAGCGACCTCTTCCACCCAGAGGTGCCGCTGGACTACATCAAAATGGTCTTCTCCGTGATGAACGACTGCCGACAGCACCAGTTTCAAGTGCTTACCAAGCGTGCCCAACGGCTGGCCGAAGTTGCTGACGAATTGACTTGGACAGAGAATATCTGGATGGGTGTATCGGTTGAGAACCAAAAGGTTGTGGAGCGGATTGATTGGCTGCGGGTAACACCTGCTCGCATCAAGTTCCTGTCTCTGGAGCCGCTCATCGGGCCATTGCCCAACCTAAATCTGACGGGTATGGATTGGGTCATTGTCGGTGGTGAGAGCGGCCGTAAGCCTCGCCCAATAAAAGCCGATTGGGTACTGGACATCAAAACTCAGTGCGAAAAAGCCAGTGTCGCCTTCTTTTTCAAGCAGTGGGGCGGCACGAACAAGAAAAAAGCGGGTCGACTGCTGGAAGGCAGAACCTATGACGGGATGCCCGAAATGGCAAGGGCCACAGTTTGAGCGATCATATTTTCTCCACCAGCCTCATCGAAATTCTGTCACCACTGGTGACAGAATTCAGTTAGTCCAACAAACCTGCCCATCCTTTCCGGCACGAAGCCATTTTCTATGAACACTCCATGCTGAGCGCGGGCGAGAGGGAGGTAGAACTTGCAGAAGAATGATGGAATGCATTGATTATCAAAACGAAGCCCGTATAGGCTTAACCTCGCTGGCAAAAAAAGTGCAGGTTGGGAACGAGTTTTTGACCGCGATGGAGGTGCTGGGGGTGGAGTGCGGGGTGAATTGAAAATCAGAAAATTCCTCAAAGTACCGACAACACCGGCCCTCCTCAACTACTCTTTATTCACCAACAGCATCCCACGCTCCACGCCTTTTTTACCAAAAAAGGTGCAGAGGTAGGCACCGTCGGGGAGGGTCAGGTGCAGGTCGAGCGCAGGGGTGTTCACTTCGTTGCGGAATACGGTTTTCCCCTGTGCATCGTAGATTAGGAATATGCCCTCTGGATCGGGCTGACCGAAGGCGACTTGAAATGTACCGCTTGACGGATTCGGTTGGATGGAGAGCGGCTGGGCTAATATCTCTGGCTCAGAGACTGCGCTGACCAAACCTGCCATTTTTCCTAAAAAAAGACCGTACCCCTCCTGATTGACTCCCCCGAGACTCATCTCCTGAGCAAATAATCCACAGACGTACAGGCTGCTGTCTGCATCAATGCGCATGGAGTGGCCGGGGTAAAAATTCAGAATGCCCTCGCAACCGTCACCACCGCCAAAACGATAGCCTATTTTCGCCGTTTCTTCTGGATTGCCGGAAAGCAGCATGATGTCACTGCATTCATCCCCTGCATTTTGCAAAACTCCGCCCGGGGTCAGTAGTGATTTTGAGCCAAAATAGCCGCCTGTGATAAACTGCCCGCCCTTGTTCACGGCAACTGAGGCAATAGGCGTAGAGATTGGATCGATCTGGGATCCACTGTAAGGCACAAAAGTAGCGAGAGACATCGTGCCTGCTTTGTAGCGCGTCAGTATCGCAGCGTTCGCAGGGGTTTGCCTGAGAAGATCCGACCCGTTTCGTAAAATTTTTCTAAAATCATGGACAATCAGCAGACTGGTGTCGGGCGCGGCTGCGATTTCGGGCATAAAAAACAACTCGTTGCTGGAGTTGAAGTTGAGTGCTTCTTGTGCCTCTCCGTCGGCATTGTAGCGCACGAGGAAGTATTCCAAAAAATCAGGGTTGCCATACACACTGAGCGAAACGTTGTTGCCAAAATCGATGGAGCCATTGCCGTAGTAGCCGCCCACCCATACGTCGCCGTTAAAAGCAATTTCTAGCTGCTCGGCCACCGCAATGCCTTCCTGATTGAGGAAATGGATCCACTCTAACTCACCGTCCGACTTAAGTCGAGCCAGAAAATACCCTTCGGGGCGGAGCTCGGTGTAGATTTGATCGACATCGTAAATCACCTGTGTACCGTTGTAGTTGCCGCTCAGGTAGAGGCTGCCGTCAGGAGCAAGCGCTAAGCCGTCGGCATCGAACTGTGCGAAGGCTTTGGCTCCAGAGATGCCTTTGGCCCAGAGAAAATCGCCCGCAGGGCCATATTTTGCCACAAAAATATCTGAGCAGTTGTTGGTGCAGTTGCGCAGCAGTTCGTGGGTGGCATCGAAGCGCAGCGACTGGCCAAAAAACTTTCCAGTGATGTATACATTGCCCGCCGCGTCGGTTTCCACACCACCGCCCGTTGTATCGGCTGGCGGCCATGCGTCGCTCACTTGGCCAATTTTTCGGACCCACTCCACTGCACCATCGGTGCTGTATTTTGCCAGAAAATAGGCTGCCGAATTGACCGGAGTACTCACTGCTGTCTGGCTGTCAAAATCCAGTCTACCTTGAAAATACCCAAACACGAAAGTTTGGCCAGTGCTGCGGTTGGTCTGGATGTCGAACAGGTCGACGAAGGTTTCAGACGGATCGTTGAGATCAACGATGGGTTTTACCCAAGCGAACTTGGGCGTTTGGGCGTTGGCGGCGACTCCTGCAAGGAGCGCGAACAGTACGGGTAAAAATGGTTTCATATCGCTTGAGTTATGGCTGTGAGTTCGGCAGGAAGACTCCATCGGGCGCTCGCCAAGTTGGGCAGGTACGATATAGAAAAGGTTGCCCCAGACACACAACGGCCCAGGGCAACAAAATTGAGGAGCAAAAATACATTAAAGCGCCGCTGGGCAAGGCGTTCTGGAAAATACGCCTCAGCAGAATTGACAAAACAAAAGTCTGCGAAAATCACAGCTCCACAAATCAAATCTACTGAAAGCCACCACTGAACAAGTGAGCCCTACATCTGAATGAGTGAGCAAAACTCACTCCCGCTCTCGCCGCAGCCGTACCTCGAAGCGGCTGTTCTGCTGGTGTTCGGGTTCGCTGCACGGCACCCCTTCGAGGCAGGTGTTGCGCGGCTGAGACTCTCCCTTGCCAGAGAGCCGCAGACGGTGGGGCGCAATGCCCTTCACCGTGAGGTAGTCGCGAGCGTTGCGGGCACGCTCATCACTCAACGCTTGGTTCAGTTGTGCATCGCCGCGCACATCGGTGTGGGCCACGAAGTTCACCTCTGCCTTTGGATATCGAGCCATCAAGCGGGCCAGTTCGTTCAAGAGGCGCATTGCATTGTCGCTCATTGAGGTGCTTTTGGGTTCTATGACCAAGCTATCGAGCAGCAGCAGCCCATCGAAAGCCTGAGTACCAGAAATGAACCCAATCTCCTTGCGGTTGGCATCAGTGAACTCTGCTTTGAGCAGCACATCAGTTTTTACTGGCACTTCCGCTTCGGCAATCAATTTAACACTGTTCAGCTTGAAACCCTCGCACAACACCCAAGCGGTGTATTCTCCTACAGATGGAAGGCAGGCATCAAACGCCCCCTCTAAATCGGTGTACAACGTAGTGGCTTGCCCCGATACGGCATGAACAAAACGAACTTCAGCACCGACTACGCTGAATCCAAATTTTTCGGTCAGCACCTTGCCGCTTGCTCGCATCAGGCAGGGCGGAGTTCGGCGAAGCCCAATGCGCAGCTGAGGGCGGCTCGCAGTCTGCGCAACCAGTACCTGCACATCATCAACGTATCCGGCCATACTCACCACAACGAGGTATTTTTGAGCAGCAACAAACTCCGTCCAGGCCCGACCAGCTGCATTGGTCCACAGATCAGGGCTGCCCAGATCGCTTGTTTTTTTGCCGATCAGTTTTGTCCCGGATGCGTTCTGCTCCAATTGCAAGTCATAAACATTGCGCCGACCATCCACAAAACCAGAGTCAGTAGATTGCAGGATACGGATGGTCGCACCCGATAGCGGTGTAAAAGTTTTAGCATCCGCCACTACAATTTCAGTGGGCAGCGCCGACTGCTCTTTTTCTCGAAAACGGTCTTTCGACTTGGCTTTGGCGGAGTTTTGAGCTTGGGCAAGGGGGGCAAGCAGAAACAGGGAGGCGAAAAGGCTAAGAAAAAATTTCATGTTGAATGTCGTGTTGAGTGAGCGGGTGGTTACAAGATTGAGGTACAAATATCCTGCAAAGAAGGGAGATACAGCATTATCCTAAAATCG
>JAYSUY010000166.1:0-2218 GCA_043718855.1 Saprospiraceae bacterium
TGCCTCGATGCGCTGCACTTTGAAATTGTTGTCCAGCACCTGCTGCGTCCACTTGGGCAAATCCGCGTCTGCCGGAATGTCGAGCACCGTGACGGAACCGTGCATCAGGTGGCCCACATAACTGCCCTCCGGCCCTTCACGGAACGTGTAGCCGCCGTTCGGGCCGCTGCCGTAGCCCTTCGCGTTGGCGACGATGAGTTTTTTGCCGTCGGGCGACACAGCGAGTTTGGAGGGGAACCAGCCGACGGGCAAATGGCCCAAAACGGAGAAGCGAGGAGTGGGGAGTGAGGAGTGTGACACGTCCACCACTGCCACTGCGTTCAGGCCCGACTCAGCCACATACAGCCGCTTGCCGTCGGGCGAGAGGGCCAAGCCGAAGGGGATGACCCCGCGTTTTTGGGCCAGTTGGGGCAGCGGTTTCAGGAAAATGTTATCCACCACCTTGCCCTGCTTCGGGTCAATCACCGAGACGCAATCGTTGTTGCCGTTGGTGACAAACACGAAGTGGTCGTTGGCGACCAACGAGTTAGGACCTGCACCACCTACCGCCGGGATACCTTCGATTTTTTCGCCCACGAGAAAGCCCGTTTTGATGCGGTGGGTGACGGCGGGGCCGTTGGCTGTTGGCTGTTGGCCATTGGCGGGTGGCTGTTGGCTAACAGCCAATGGCAAACGGCCAACTCCCGAAACATCCACCGCCCACACTGAGAACGACTCCGGGGCATTCGGATCGCCCAGCGCGGACACCTCGTAGCGGTCGGTTTTGTAGCCTTCGCGCATTTCCTTCGAACCGTAGGCGGCAGTGGGAAAATCCGGAGAGGTGGCTTTCAAATTCTTCTCGTCCAAGCCACGCAGGGGGCTGTACTCGAACATCCCGACATTGGCGACGTAGACTGACTTTTCGTCAGGCGAAAGCGTGATGCCGAAGGGATAACGGCCCACTGCGACGCGGTGCAGCACCTTGCGGCTGCGGGTATCCACCACCAAAAGTTGAAAATTACTCTGGTCGCAGACGTATAGCATGGAGCCGTCGCGGGTGAGTGCGAGGTCGCCGAGGTAGCCATCTGGCTTGCCCGCCGAAGCCTCGGCGAAGGCGGGATTATCTGATTTCCCGCAAACGATGGAGTCCAACTTGGCTCCGGTACGCAGGTCGAAGCGGTAGATTTTGTTGGCTTGGCCGCCCGCTACCCACACCGATCGGTCGTCTGGAGCGATAGCGAGGCCCATAAACACATCTTCGAGCAGGTTTTTGTCATCCAGTGCGCCTTCCGGCACTTGCCGCACTTTGGGCTGCGGGGAGGTAGGATTTTCCAGAATGGTGATGGAGAACGGGCGGTTGCCGCTGTTGGCCGTCACGGCGAAGTCCCCGTTTTTCGACAAAGCCAAGCCAAACGGGTGGGGCGCGATGCGCACGGTGCGACCCATCGGCTGCACGATGCGCCCGTTGGGGATGATGGTCGCTCCGGCGGTGTCAATTTGGCAGTAACGATCGCCAGCAGGCGACTCCACGAGCCACTCGCGGGCGGTACGCAGGGCGGCAGAGCGGGGCGATTGGCAAGCTGCAAACAGCAAAATGGCGGCGGCTACAAACAGGAAGGGAGATTTCATGCGCTGTGTTTTGCGGCGAAGGTCGTTACCCAGCCATTTCTGGATGGCTTTTGAAGATGAAATCAATATGAAATCGCGCTGGATTTTCTTTGTGTTAAATACGCCTGACGGAGTGGCAGTTGTGCTAATCTTTCTGAAAATTTGCACGGTTTTTGGTCTTGACCCTTGATTCTTGGTTCTTGGTTCTTGAGCCGCTGACAACCAAGACCCGACAATCAGCAACCGACAACCGCCCCTCACCACTTTTTCAACACGATACATGGAAAGTAATTCCGTCCAGTTCATGGTTGATTTTACCATGCCCCACAGCCTTCCCGATGAATTTGTCGAGCGCATCCCCGACCAGCGGGCCATTGTTCACAAGATGCTCCACGAGGGAAAAATTTTGAACTACGCGCTCTCGCTCGAAAATGCCAAGCTGTGGGCGGTGTTTTCCGTCGGCTCGGAGTCGGAACTGATGCAACTCGTGCAGCGCCTTCCGCTCACGCGCTACATGAAAGTTCGGGTGAGCGAACTCACGTTTTACGGTGCAGCGAACTCGTTCACACCTGCGTTTTCGATGAACTGACCGGAAAGTTGATGAGGTTGATAAAGTTGATGAGGGTTGATA
>JAYSUY010000167.1:0-6048 GCA_043718855.1 Saprospiraceae bacterium
GCCTAAAAAACTCCGGCCTCACGGGCCTCTCCGCCGACGACGCTCAGAGTTTCAAAATTCACGACATCACCCCGGAGTACATCGCTAGCCTGAAAGCCGCAGGTTTTCCCAATCTGGAGATCGACGACATTCAGGGCTTCAAGATTCACGGCATCACGCCGGAGTACATCACCAGCCTCCGGGCCGCCGGGTTCGACCGCTTGGATGCCGAAATGGTACTAGGCTTCAAAATCCACAACATCACACCGCAGTACGTGGCCAGCCTCAAAGCCGCTGGCCTGACCAACTTGGACACGGAGGATATTTTGGCTTTCAAAATCCACGATGTCAGCCCCGAACTCATCGCTACGTACCGATCCATGGGCTTCAAAACGGTGGACAACGACGAGTTACTCGGCCTGAAAATTCACGGCGTGGACCGGGCCTTCATCGAGTCGTACAAGTCGGTTTTTGACAAAACACTGGACATAGACGAGGTGATGAGCCTGAAAATCCATGACGTGACCCCCGACTTCGTGCGCCGCGCCCGCGAGAAAGGCTTCAAGGACATGAGCGTGGACGAGTACATCCAGTTGAAGATTCAGTTTGGCAACAAGATCAAGTGACTTGAAGTCGCGTCGGCACTTGCCTCCGATTGAAATCTATTCGACCTCGTAGAGGTCGCACGTTTGTAGAAAATCCCAACCCCAAGCGCAATTCTCGACCTCGTAGAGGTCGCACATTTGTAAAAGAGCCACAAACATTCGACCTCTCTGAGGTCGGAAAATCTTGTAAAAACACCAATTTCTACAAACGTGCGACCTCTCTGAGGTCAGGTTGCTCTGCGCCCAACCCTCCCCTGCAACGTTTCTGGAAAAACAAACTCTCTGGTGCCTGCACCAACCTACTTCCCTATGCGCTTTCTCAGCCCTTTCCTGTTCACCACATTTTTGACCGCTGGCGGCCTGCTGGCCCAAGCCCCAGCCGCCATCGAGAAAAAACAGTACCACACCAAACCGGTGGAAAACACCGCCATCAAATTAGACGGTCATCTTTCGGAGCCTGCTTGGCAGCAGGTGGAGTGGAGCAGCGAATTCATTGAACGTCAACCCGATCAAGGTACTCCGCCTTCGCAGCAGACGCAGTTCAAAGTCGTTTTTGACGAAAAATACCTGTACCTCGGCTACCGCTGCTTCGACTCCGCACCCGACAGCATCGTGCGCCGCATGAGCCGCCGCGACCAGTTTCCGGGCGACTGGATGGAGGTGAACATCGACAGTTACCACGACCTGCGCACGGCGTTTTCCTTCACCTTTTCGGTGAGCGGGGTGCGCGGCGACGAGTACATCACGGGCAACGGCAACGACTGGGACGGGAGTTGGAACCCGATTTGGGACGGCGCCTCCCATGTGGACGCGGAGGGCTGGACGGCGGAGGTGAAAATCCCGTTCAGCCAACTGCGCTACGGGGCGCAGGCCGAGCCGGTGTGGGGCATCCAAGTGCAGCGTCGCATTTTTAGAAAAGAAGAGCGCTCCACGTGGCAGCACATCCCGCAGAACGCGGGCGGCTGGGTGAGCGAGTTTGGCGAACTGCACGGCTTGCGCAACTTGCCCACCAACCGGCAGATCGAACTGGCCCCTTATGTGGTAGCGAAAACCGAGCGTTTCGTGAAGGAAGAAGGCAACCCGTTTGCCGACGGATCGAGCAGCAAAATCACCGCCGGATTGGACGGCAAGGTGGGCGTGACCCGCGACCTGATCCTCGATTTCACCATCAACCCGGACTTCGGGCAGGTGGAGGCCGATCCCGGCGCGCTGCGGCTGGATGGTTATCAGGTGTTTTTTCAGGAGCGCAGGCCCTTTTTTGTGGAAAGCCGCAACCTCTTCGACTACCAACTGACCGGCTCGGAGGCGGGCGGCGACTACGACGGCGACCTGCTGTTTTACTCGCGGCGCATTGGCGGCGCACCGCACGGCTATCCTAATTTGAAAAACGGCGAACACGCCGATGTGCCGCAGAACACTTCGATTCTGGGTGCCACCAAGTTCAGCGGGAAGACCGCGAAGGGCGTTTCCATCGGCATTTTGGAAAGCGTGACGCAGCGCGAGCAGGCCCGCATCGACCTCAACGGCGAGCGGCGCACAGAGGTGGTGGAGCCGCTGACCAACTTTTTTCTGGGCCGCCTGATGAAAGATTTTGATCAGGGCAACACAATCATCGGGGGCGTTTTCAGTGCGGTGAACCGCGAGCCAGGGTTGGATTTGCTGCACCGCAGCGCGTATTCGGGCGGCTTAGATTTTCAGCATTTCTGGAAAAACCGCTGGTGGTATGTGCGGGGCAACACGATTTTTAGTCGCGTGGAAGGCACGAAGGAGGCGATCTTGGAGACGCAAACGGCTTTCGAGCACCAGTTTCAGCGCACCAACGCCACACACATAGAAGTGGACAGTACGCGCACGTCGCTCACAGGCACCGGCGGTACGCTGCGGGTCGGGAAAATTGGCGGCAAACCGGACGGCCGAGGCGGCCTATTCAAGTTTGAAACGGGCGCGACATGGCGCTCGCCCGAACTCGAACTCAACGACGCGGGCTTCCTGCAAGCCGCCGACGAAATCAACCATTTCACTTGGGCAGGCTATCAGTTGCAAAAGCCGTTCTCCGTGTTCCGCAACGCCCGCATCAACTACAACCACTGGGCCCGCTGGGATTTTGGCGGTCAGTTCCTGTACTCCGCCCTCAATACCAACATACACGGCTGGTTCAAAAACAACTGGAGCGTGGGTACGGGCCTGACTTACAACCCGCTCGACATCTCGAACAACGCACTGCGCGGCGGCTCTTCGTTGCGGCGGCCCGCTGGCCTCGGCAACTTCGCATACATTGAGTCTGATGGGCGGAAAAAGGTGGCGTTTGGTGCCAATGTCTTTCATGCTTGGGGCTTCGGCCATGCGGTGAGGGTACAGAATCTTTCGCTTTGGACGACTTTTCAGCCGCTCAACGCGATGCAACTGCAACTCAGTCCGAGTTACAACCGCTCGTGGCGCAAGCAGGACCAGTTCGTGGCGCAGACCAATTTTGGAGCAGAAAAACGCACTGTGGTGAGCGAGGTGGAGCAGCGCAGTTTTTCGCTCACAGCCCGATTGAGTTACAACCTCACGCCCGACCTGACCATCCAGTACTACGCCCAGCCTTTCATTTTCAGGGCTTTGTACAAAAACTACGGCTTCGTGACCGACCCGCTGAACCGCGAGTACGATGCCCGCTTCCGCCGCTACGCCGACGGCGAACTCAAATTGAACGCGACGGACTACGTTTTTTCGGTGGACGAAAACCGTGACGGCAAGACCGACTACACCTTCGACCGGCCGGATTTCAACTACATCCAGTTCCGCTCCAACCTCGTGGTGCGCTGGGAGTACATTCCCGGCTCGGAATTGTTTTTGGTGTGGTCGCAGGGCAGTACGCCCAATGCCTACTCTGACTTGGACACGCCGTTGGTGAGCAGCCTGTTCGACAACGTTTTTGACGAAAAGGCCCGCAACGTGCTGCTGCTGAAATGCACGTACCGGTTTTTGAGGTAGAATAATAAATGCGGAGTGCACCGCGCCACCTCCCCCCTGCCCCCCTCCCAAGGGGGATAGGCTCTGCTCTTGGCGGCCGAATGCCCAGAGAGCGGAGCGAAATCCCCTTTTGGAGGTTTGGCGACAACCTCGTATTTGAAGGTTCGCACAAAACCAAGAGCGGAGCCTATCCCCCTTTGGAGGGGGGCAGGGGGGAGGTGGCGCGGTGCACTCCGCATTCCCCTACCATGCCAGCCGATCCACCATCATCCGCACATCGGCTTTCACGAGGGTGCCGTTTTCAGCGGTCTGCTTCCAGAGTTCTGCCCGCGTTTTGTTGGGGTGTATTTTGGGGAGATAGTTTCCACCTGCGGGCGCCAGCAGTTGCTTCAGGTCGGTGTAAGCATCCACCGTCGCGCACTGGTAAGGCGCAGACTCGGGGTAAGCGAGCGGCATTTCCATGTTCAGCACCAACCAGCCTTTGAGGTGGCCGTCCTTCATTCGGGCGGCGTGGACGGGCCGCCAAATGTCCATTTCCATCTTAGTGTGGTCGTCGGTTGATTTGCCTTCGGGCAGGGTGAAGTAGTTGAAAACAAACACTTTGGCTTTCATGTCAGCATCGGCTGCCCACAGCACGGATTGCGGCTCGGTGGACCAGACTTCGGTTTTCACCATCGTGCGGATGTCTCCGGTGCGGTCCACCAGCGCGATTTCGGCAGCGGTCAGCAGCGACTTCCAGTTGTCGGGCAAGTAACTGCTTTCGTAGGATGCTGCGAGCGCGGCAGCGCCGATGTAGGTGTTGCGGCACACGAAATCGTACTCGTTGCTCGCCCCCGACGGAGAGAGCATTTCGACCAGCGACCAGTCGTGCAGTTTGCCGGTCTTCTTGTTGGCTGCATGGATTTTCTTCCAGGCTTTTTCCAATTTGAGGTAGTCGTCGTACATCCCTGGCTTCACTTTCATGTAGGCGTAGTGGCTGTAGCGGATGGTGTCGGCGGCGGCGGTTTGGGCTGAGGTAAACTGACAGCAGAGGGCGGCCAGCAGGAGGGCAAAAAGTGTCTTTCTCATGTTTTTGAAAAATTGAAAAGTGGTGTGGTGTGAAAGCAGCCGGTGCGGTGTGCCCCGACTGCCGTTTTGTTGATGGGACAAAGGTCGGGGGCGGCAGGAGGCAGAGAAACCACATGAAGATGTGGGGGGGCGGCGCGTGCAGGGTGCAGAAAGCAAAGAGTGGTTGTGCGGCGAAGGGCGGTGTTTTCTTGAATCAAGCGGCCAATCTGTTGGTTGGTGTTGCATTTGAACTTGAACTTGAATCTGGAATAATTGGTAAATCATCGGGCATTATTGGTTAGCCCAGCCCTTGTTCGCACCCCCACCTTTGTGTCATCAAATCGAACAAAATTTTTCACGATTAAAATTTAAAAAAGATGACACATTTCAATGTTCCCACCCGCTCCGAAGTTTCCGAAAACAACAAAGCCCTCTTTGACAACCTGCAAAAGGGCCTCGGCTTTGTGCCGAATCTCTACGCCACCTTTGCTCACAGCGACACCGCGCTCGGCGACTATCTGGCCCTCCAAAACCGGAAAAGCAGCCTGAAGGCCAAGGAGCGCGAGGTCATCAACTTGGTGGTCAGTGAAGTCAACGAATGCCTTTATTGCCTTTCTGCGCACACCGTTTTGGGCAAAATGAACGGTTTTTCGGAAGAACAAATCTTTGACCTCCGCTCCGGCGAAGCACCCTTCGACGCAAAACTGGACGCGCTCGTAAAGTTCGTCCGTGACGTGACCATCAACCGGGGCAAACCCGATGCTGCATCCACCGAGCAACTTTTCGCCGCAGGCTACACCAAAGCCAACCTGATTGACATCCTCATCGTGGTAGGCGACAAAATCATCTCGAACTACCTGCACGGCGTGACGCAACTCCCCATTGACTTTCCCGTAGCGGTGGCTTTGGAAGAAGCCTATGCTTAAGCCGGGCGACAAGGAATCAATACGGCCGGGAGGGCTTCAGGCCCTTCCGGCCGTATGCTGGGAAAAATAGATAAATTTTCAGGAAAAATAGATCAGCCCATTTCCACCGCCGGGCCTCACCTTTGCACATCAAAAGCAAGTAAAAAATTTAGCGCATGAAAAAAGTAATCTTGTTGCTGCTGCTCGGCTTCGTGGCCTTGTCCAGCGTCATGGCCCAAAAGACCGACAAATCCGCAGCCGTCTTTTCCACTGCCAGCGGCGCGATCGCTGGTTACGACCCGGTGGCCTATTTCACCCAAAACAGCCCGGTGAAAGGCCAGGCCGACATCACTTATGCTTGGAACGGCGCGACTTGGCATTTTGCCTCGGCTGCCAACCGCGACCTTTTCCAACAAAGTCCCGAAAAATACGCCCCCCAGTTTGGCGGCTGGTGCGCCTATGGCTGGGCGAAGGGCTACCCGGCCAAGATTGAGCCGGAAGCCTGGAGCATCGTGGACGACAAATTGTACCTCAACTACGACCCTGGCGTTCAAAAA
>JAYSUY010000168.1:0-6041 GCA_043718855.1 Saprospiraceae bacterium
ATTTTGGGTCACCCCAGAGTTTTGAACAGCCCAAGTAGCACCGCTGTCTACAGACATGACGAGCGTACCGATCGTGCCCAATGCCCAGCCCGTTTTGGCATCCGAAAACTTGATGCTGTGGAAAGTAGGCGATGCCCCCGCATTTTGAAGGTTCCAAGTGGTGCCGCCATCCGTGGTGCGCAACAACGCCCCGCTTTGGCCCGCAGCCCAACCGTGCAGAGCATCAGTAAAATATACCGTTAACAACTGCGCCGAGGTGATGCCTGGCGTTTTATCCTGCCAAGTCGCGCCGCCGTTTTTTGTAGCCAGTATGGTTCCGTTTGCCCCGACAGCCCAGCCATTGTTTGGGTCTAAAAAGTATATGTACGACAAGGCAGCAGTCGTACCCGATGCTTGGGCTTGCCAAGTCGTACCGCCATTGCTTGTCTTGAAAATAATACCACCGTTACCTACCACATAAGCCGTCAGGCTATCTATGGCCGCTACGCCCGAAAGAGTGTTTGAAGTAGCAATGGTCTGTTTCGCCCAAGTAGTGCCGCCATTGATGGTGCGCACCACAAGCCCCTGATTACCAACAGCCCAGCCCGCTTTTGTGCTGGCCATGCTCATTTCTTGAAGCCCCGTAGTGTTGCGAATTTGCTGAAAAACCCAAGTGGTGCCGCCGTCGGTGGTTTTCAGGATCACGCCATTTAGCCCGATAGCCCAGCCGGTCTGACTGTCTGCGAAAAATACAGACTGATAGGTGACATTGAGGCTGTACGTCCCGTTCCAGGTAGCCCCGTTGTCGGTGCTGCGCAGTATGGTACCATTCGCCCCCACAGCCCAACCCGTTGAGCCGACAAAGTGTACGCCAGAAAGGTTTGCTGTGGTGCCAGAGCTGCGCTTGGTCCAACTAGTGCCATTGGTCGTGGTCAGTATGTTGCCCGCACTGCCTACGGCGCAGGCTAGGAAATCACTCGCCACATACACATCGCTCAGGCTGGTGGAGGTGGGCAAAGTGGTGACCTCGTTCCATGAGCCGCCGGTATTGGTGGTCTTGAACATGGTGCCAGAGTTGGCAGTGATCCAGCCCGTCGCGCCAGATAGTCTTACGGCAGTCAGGTTGGGGGTAACGTCAGTCTTCGCCCAACTTGTGCCACCATTGGTTGTTTTGAAAATATCGACCCCTGCTGTGATCCCCGTTGCGCTGTTGGCAAAATATACACAGTTCAAACCAAGGGCTTGTGTATTGGCTAGAGTAGTCCAAGTTTCGCCGCCATCGATGGTTTTTAGCAGGTAATCATTGACCCCAACCGTCCAACCTTCATCGGCATTGATGAAATATACATCGTAGAGCGGAAAACCTGCAGACACCGGATTGGTGTCCTCGTTTTGCAATACCCAGCTAGCCCCACCGTCCGAGGTTTTGTAAATGACCTGGTCATTACCGACTACCCAGCCCGTTGTCGTGGACACAAAATAGGTGCTGTACAGGGTGTACCCAGTGGGCGAAGGCATGATGTCCCAGTTGAGGCCACCATTGGTTGATTTTAATATAGTGCCGGACTCGCCTACGGCATAACCGATACTGGCGTTGACAAAAAACACGTCATTGAGTGCTTTGCTCAGGGTAAACGCTTGCTTGCTCCAGCACTGCCCCCAAGCCCTGTTTCCACCTCCAGACAACAAAATGAAGGCAAGGCATACCCCCCAAGCCAAGTTGCGCATGGAAAGAAGCGGCATCGTCAAAAGTGTTCCTGAGCGTAAGCGTTGGTTGTTCATGGTGTAGCGTAGAATTGGTGATGGTAAAAACACAGGTAAATGTAACCGAACAGCGCCTTGCTGTCCAAGCAAGGTGCTGAAAGTGAAGGTAAAAGGGAGGGTAAACTTTCGTACTACCTCACCGGATCAGCAGGACGTTCCCGTAGATCAACTTCTTCACCCTGTCTTTCAGGGTGAGGACGTAGTAGTAGGTGCCTTCGGGGAGTTCTCTGCCATTCATGTCCTTACCATTCCAGTCGTTCAAGTAAGGCGCAGATTTGAACACCACTTGGCCCCATCGGTTAAAAATCACAATGTCGTTGTTGCGGTACCTGTCTGGGTCTTTTTCTAAATCGGGGAAGACGACAGGGTCTGGTTCGCCAGTCTTCGGATTTACATAGATGATGTCGTTGGGGATCGATGCTTCACCCGGCTTTGTATAGGTGTTTAGAACATAAACCCGTGCGGCAATAGCCTCGCATCCTTTGGAATCTGTGACCGTGCAATACACATAATCAGGTATTTGAGATTGCACCAAGGGCTCCGCACAATCGGTGCAACTCAGCCCCTGCCCCGACCACAGCCAAGTCACGCTGCCCTGAGCATTTTCCAAGACCGTTACCACCGTGGCACTGCTGTCCGTCAAGCGGGTGAAGTCGTTGATGATTTTTGCCGTGAAGACCTCCACTGACTTAACCTCTGCCTCTCCTCCAGACATTTCGCACTCGTTGGAACCGATCACGCTCAGGTCGTAAAGGCCGGAGGCGAGGCCCCCGAAGGTGGGGCTGTCCTGCCAAGCACCGCCGTCCAGCGAGTAGCGGTACGGTGGCTGACCGCCTGTGACCGGGCCAATGACGATGGCTCCGTTCGATTCGCCTGCGCAGCGGATGGGCTGCGCTTCCACCGCTATGCTCGTAGGGGGCTGGGTGCTACCCGTCACCTGCACCGTGACATTGGCGAGGCAAGTGGTGGCGGTGTTCTGGACAGTGAGGGCGTAGGTACCCGCGCGATCCACCTTCGGGGTCGGGGTGGTGCCACCTGATACGATGTTGCCGCCCTGCGAAGCCAGCCACTGGTATTGGATGTCGGCACCGGCACTGGAAGGGGTGCCGTTGAGCGTCACCTCCGGGCTGGGGCAAGTGATGCTGGGAGCGGGCAGGCTGACCTGTGCCGTCGGCAGCGGATGGACGGTGATGGTGAATGTTTTGGGAGGCCCGATGCAGGTTTTTGTACCAGCCAGTGCCTCTGGCGTGACTGTGATCGTAGAGACAATAGGAGCCGCCCCTGTGTTGATTGCTTGGAAAGCCGGGACATTGCCCACACCAGATGCGGGCAAACCCACAGAGGGGGTTGAGTTGCTCCACTTGAACACCGCGCTGGGCACGGTGCTGGTGAGGGCAATCTCGGCGCTCAGGCTTCCATGACAGACCGACAGGTCGCCTATTGCATCCACTATCGGAGTATTGATGGTCACCAAAACGGCCCGTCTGGTCCTGCTCGCCGTGCAGGTGCTGTCTTGCACATAAAACGTGGTGCTGCTGTCCAGCACGGGCGTGACAAACTGGCCGCCGCCGCCGAGGTACTTGCCGCCGGTGGGCGCGTCGTACCAACTGATGGTGCCTTCGCCCGATGCGCTCAGCGTAGTGCTGCTGCCCGCGCAGATCGTCAGTTTGAGCGCAGGGGTGGCGTTGTCGGCGGTGTCGGGCGCGACGCAGATGTCTGGCTGCCAGAAACCTTCCCGATATTGGAGCGTCGGGCTGGTGGTGGTGGTCTGGTGGATGGCCAGTTCGCCCAGGGTGTAGCACAGGGTGAGGTTGCCGCTCTTCACTTGGTTGCCTGCGGCGGCGATGACTTTCATGGGAAGGGTTTGGGTGCTGACTTGCGACAGGAAGGACAGCAAGAAGGCAAGGGTGGTGATGTGTTTCATAGACGACAGGTGGATTGGATGGATGCTCAAAAAGTCAAGGCGCGAAAAACCCAACTTCCCGCCCCGATTTTTCAGGACGGGAAGTTTAGGCCAAGTAAAAGCGCGGAACCGATTGCTTTCTCAACTGCTACCGGTTGTTGATCGATGAGTTTTGGGTGCTGCTTTCAAGCAGCGCGCTCACTTTTGATTCCAGTAGTTGCAGGCGTTTTTCCAAAGAGTCGTGGGCACTTTGGAGCGTGGTATTTTGGCTGCGAAGGCTCTCGATTTCGGCTTGCTGCTCTTTTACTGCATTGATGAGCATATAGGTCATGGCCGAGTTATCCACGCACAAGTAGGTCTCTTTCGCAGCTCCTTCTTTCGATTTTCGAGAGACTTCGCTGACCATGTAGGGGGCAACGTCCTGCATTTCCTGCGCGATCACCCCTACATACTCCGGCTTGGTATCATAGCCGGATTTCTCGTTGTAGCGGAAGCGCACAGGGTTGATCTGTAGGAGTGTTTTTAGGCCGTCAGCGTAAGGTCGGATATCCTGCTTGAGCCGCCTATCGGAAGTGGCTGCCCATGGGCCTCCACCAGGTTTGGAAGCATTACCTGATGATTCGATGGAGAACCCGCCAGTGTACAGCGCCTTTATCGGCCCGGCATAAAAGTCGTAAAATGAACCATTGAACACAAAACCGCCGTTTGGATCTGTGCCGCCAAAAGTGCTGTTAAGGTTGTCAAACTGGATATATTTGCTCCCATTTGGCATCCATAGCCTTGCTTTTATGTTAGGGTCCCCACTTGGTTGAAAATAGAGTACAGGAGAGCTTCCATTATTGCCTTTCAATAATAGGCTTCCATCATTAACGCTTAAAACACCGTCATTCCGGATAGACAGCCTGTTCTGGTTACTGGTATAAAAATCCAGCCCGTACTGATTGCCCCCCGCCGTGCGCTTGCTGCCCAGCCATTCGCCCGAACCTTGGTTGTTTGAGCCAAAAACGATGTCTGTGCCGTCCGAATCGCCAGCGTCGGCAGTATAAATCCTCTTGCTGACCACCAGATCACCGCCCTCAAAATACCCGGTTCCTTTCACATGTAGAGGATTCGCGGGAGTTGTCGTGCCGATACCTACTTTGCCTCCTGCAATGTTTAGAACATTGAGATTACTACCTTGTCCAAGCGATATTATATTCCCAGTGGTATGCATATTAGTATTGCCTGCGCCGCCGCCGCCCAGCGCAATCCCAATCTTAAATTTTTCGATTCCATTCCCGATCTGGAAATCACCTTCGCTGTTGATCAAATCCCAATTACTCTTGCTCAGAATATCCAACCGAGGGGTAGTTGCCTGATTGCCTGACCAAAAAGTAGCCAGAATATTTGAAGTGTTCATCACTTGGAAGTTCAGCCCGCCATACAATTCCACAGAGCCATTGGAGTCAGAGAGCCGAATCTGAGGGGCGTTGTTCTTCACCTCCAATTTCCGGCCCGGTGTCGCCGTTCCAATCCCCACATTGTCCGCCGTGTTGAACACATTGCTCCCGCTCCGCGTCCAAGCCGAAGAGTTCTTGGCGTACTGCGCATAAGGCACACTCACCAACTGCTGGGGTGTGCCCATTGTCACAAATCCGCTGCCGGCATCTATCTCCACTTTCAGGAATTTCGTGCCGCTGCCCCAGTTGACGTTGCTCCACAGCGTACCGCCTTGCGCCGCGCCGCCGCCTACCTGCAAGGCGAACACGCCCCCCGCGTCGGCAGTAGCGGTGTGGGTTTCTTTGTACACCTCCGTCCCGCTGGCGCTGCCGTCGAGGATGGTGAAGCGGACGGGGACGTTCCCTACGATGGGGGCGTTGGCCGCATCTTTGGCGACAGCCTGGTAGTTGAAGCGGTCGGGTACCTGTGCGATGGCCTGCGCGACAAACATGGAGAACAGGGCGGAGAGCAGGGCTTGGAAGAGGAAAGACTTTTTCATGGTTGCGATTTGTTTTGGCGGGCAACGATGCCTCATTCGGGCTACATTGCCTTGATGAAAGAAAAGGAGTGAAAGTGAAAGTCAGTTTTTCACGACAGTGAAAGTCTGCGCTTCCGCTGGGTGGTCAGTTGAAAAAAGGTGGAGGAAATACACGCCGACAGGCTGCCCTGCCATCGGCAGCACAAGGGCAACCGTACCCGTCCAGCGGGACTGTTGCACCACGCGCCCGTCGGCGGTCAGCACTTGCACTTGCACGTCGGGCGCGTCGCCGCCTCGCTCCACCGTCAAGTCGTCCGACGTAGGGTTAGGGTAGCAGCGGATGTTCCAGTCTTCAGCAGCGGGTTCTTCGCTGCCCACGATCTCGCCGCAGCCCGGCTGCCAGAAACCTTGGGCGGCAATCAAGTTGGCTGTACTCAG
>JAYSUY010000169.1:0-6039 GCA_043718855.1 Saprospiraceae bacterium
ATGCTGCTCTCGCTGCTGTGGGTGTACCTGCAAACGCCTTCACCCGCCGGAGCCTTGGCGGAGGCGGGGGCGAACCACTCGTTCGCATGGGCCGACTTGGCTGCGGTGCAACTCCCCGACAGCACGGCCAACTGGGTCATCCTCGGCTTCTTCCTCGCTTTTGCGGTGAAAATGCCGATTTTTCCCTTTCACACTTGGCAGCCGGACACTTATGTGGCCGCTCCGACCGGCGGCACGATGCTGCTCTCTGGCATCATGTTGAAAATGGGCGTGTACGGCATGATCCGCTGGATGGTGCCGCTGGCCCCGGAAGCCATGCACACCTTGGCCCCTACCTTCATGGTGCTGGCCGTGATCGGCATCGTGTACGCCAGCATTATTGCGGTGAAACAGAGTGACTTAAAGCGGCTCATCGCCTACTCGTCCATCGCGCACGTCGGCCTCATCGCCGCCGGGGTGCTGGCTTGGAACAAAGCCGGGATGCAGGGCAGCCTGATCCAAATGCTCAACCACGGCATTAACGTGGTGGGCCTGTTCTTCGTCGCCGACCTGATCGAGCGGCGCTTGGGCACCCGCTCACTGGCCGATATGGGCGGTATCGCCAAGTCGGCACCGAAATTCGCCGCGCTGTTTATGATCATCATGCTCGGCTCGGTGGCCGTGCCGCTCACCAACGGCTTCCCCGGCGAATTCCTGCTGCTCAACGGCGTTTGGAACTACAATTTCTGGATGGGCGCGGTGGCGGGCCTGACCATTATTTTCGGGGCGGTGTACATGCTGCGGGCCTATGGCCTCGTCATGTTTGGCGAAGCCAACCGCGACACGGCCAACTTCGCCGATGTGGACACGCGGGAGATGCTGGTGCTGGGGGTAATCGCCGGGCTGGTGCTGGTGCTGGGCTTTTTCCCCGGCTGGGTGCTGAATCTGACAGATGGGAGCGTGGAGCGGATATTGAGGGGGGTGCAACTGTGAAAAAGTGTTGCGCTGCCCATAACTTTGATCAAAAATTAAGACCATGAGTGCTACTATCGAACTGAAATACAACATGATGGAGATGATCACCCAGCTGGAAGACGATGCCAGTGTGGAAGAACTCTATCAAATCATCTTGGAATTTCTCAGGGAAAAAAACAGCGTCACCGACTTGTGGAACGACCTTACGCCCGGTCAGCAGGCTGATGTCGAACAAGCCCACGAGGAAAGTTTTGACCCGGCCAACTGGATACCCCACGAGGTGGTTATGAAAAAATACGAGCGATGGTTGAGTCAGTAATCTGGACACAAAAGGCATCTCATCGACTTGACGAGATGATCGCTTACTTGGAAAGCGAAGGTGCCTGGCAAGCAGCCGCCAATCTGGTAAAAAGGATCAACCGCCGCCTTGAGGTCTTGGTGGACTACCCTGAAATGGGCCGACCTATAAAAGCAAACAGCTCCATCCGTTACGTCCGAATTGACAGGTACAAAATCATGTTCTACCGAGTTCAAGGCTCCAAGTTGTTCATTTCCAACTTCTTTGACCAAAGGCAAGACCCTTCAAAACGTCCTTTCTGATGACCTTCCAATGGAACGAACAAGACCAAGCGGCGAGAGATGCAAGGTGAGGAGTAGTTTTACGCCAAAACATTGATTTTCAAATGAAAAACACGGTGCCGTTCATTTTATCGTTGCTCTTTTTTCTGCCCGCTGGCCTTCAGGCTCAGGTGAAAAAGTATGCTTTTGGGGACTCGATTTTCGTGTGGGCATCCAGCCTGAACATACGCGAAAGCCCAAGTCCAAGTGCTAAAGTGGTCGGTAAAGTGCCTTACGGCTCGGCAGTGGTGGTGGTGGATGATTCGATTGGGAAGGTGGCATACAAGTTCAAGGCGGTGGCGGAAGACACGCTGGACAGCGGCGAAAAGACCAAACCTTTTTACCTGCACGGCTTTTGGGTGAAGGTCAATTTTGATGGGACGGTGGGGTATGTTTTTGATGGGTATCTTTCTTCGCTCACTCCCATAAAAGGGAAACTTCCTGCTTACTCCGAGAATATTCAAACTTGGGCCAAACAGGCACTTCACTTGAAACCCAAAATAGTGCGAGAATCTGGTGGTTGCATTGGCATGGAGTTCATCGCTCCAAAAAGCCCAATCAAAATTGAAACTGGTTGCGAGGGTGGCAGTTGTGGGTATGTCCACCTTTGGATAAAAAATAGAAAATTTGAAGAGTGTGCCATGCTTGCCATTCAAATTTTTGGCCCAAAAATGATGACAAAAAGGGGCAAAAACGAGGTATTTTTCGCTGTTGAAAACTGTGTTATTTCGATTGAGACGCAAGGAGAGTTTGTAATAATTTACCATACCTGCTGCTGCTAAAACATGACCTTCCCACTCACCGAATCCGACCACATCCCACTCAACAGCCTCCTCAAAGCCCTCCACTTGGTCGGCACCGGCGGCGAGGCCCACGTCAGAATCGACAACCGCGAGGTGCGGGTGAACGGCCAAATAGAAACCCAACGCCGCAAGAAACTGAGACCCGGCGACACCGTGGAGTTTCAAGGAAAAACGATAGAAATAAAATAACATCTTGATTTTCAGATGCTCACGCAACAACAACAAAATATTATACTCGAAGTACTCCGGCCCTACAGCCCGGTTGAGATCGGTATTTTTGGGTCGTTTGCACGGAGCGAAGAAAGGCCAGACAGCGACATTGACATCCTGATTGACTTCGGCAAAACGAGACTGACGTTGTTTGACTTGGTGCAAATCGGGGACGAGTTAGAGGAAAAATTGAGTCGAAAAGTAGATTTGGTGACCCGTAAGGCCCTGCACCCGATGCTCAAGCCATACATTGAACACGATTTAGTCGTCATCTCTCGTGCCGCATGATAAAAGATGATCTCATTCACCTCACACATATCCTGGAAAACACTGACCTCGCCTTGCGCTTTACACACGGGCTGACAGAAGATGCCTTCGATAGCGATCAGATGGTAAAGTATGCTTGCGTCAGATGCATAGAAGTGATCGGCGAGGCCTCCAAAAACTTGTCTGAAACACTCCGGCTGCAACATCCAGAAATCAATTGGAAAGGTGCGATGGGCATACGAGACCGATTGGCACACAACTACATGGGGATTGACTATTCTATAGTTTGGTCAAGTATCCAGGACATCCTCCCCGACTTCAAAACAAAAATCGAAGCGATCATCGCCGACTTATAAAAATGACTGCACTACTCATACTCTTCTTCACCGCCCTTGCCGCCCTCTTCGCAGGGCTGAGCCAAAACCGAAAACTCCTGCAACCCATCGCGCTCGTCGGCAGTTTGCTCGCCCTCGGTGCTACCATAGCCGACCCGCTCGGTTGGAACGGGCAGTTCCCCACCATGTTCAATTTCGACAGTTACGCGCTCGCCTTCTCCGGCGTAGCCATCCTGTCCACCGGCCTCATCATCGGCCTCAGCGGATGGGGCTTCCGCAACCTGAACGAAACGCTGGGCGACAACTACGGCCTGCTTCTGTTCAGCGTATGTGGCGCACTCGTCATGTTCTCGTTCACCAACATGACCATGCTGTTTTTGGGCATCGAAATCCTCAGCATCCCGCTCTACGTCCTCGCTGGCAGCCGCCGCGACGACCTCGCGAGCAACGAAGCCGCCCTCAAATATTTCCTCATGGGCGCGTTTGCCACCGGCATCTTGCTGTTCGGCATGACCCTCGTGTATGGCGCGACATCCAGTTTTGATCTCGCCACCATCAGCCGCGCCATCGAGTCGGGTGTCGCCTCTTCAGGAATGCTCAACGTGGGTATCTTGCTGATTGTCATTGGGTTGAGTTTCAAAGTATCGGCAGTACCCTTCCATTTTTGGGCGCCCGACGTATACACCGGTAGCCCCAACCTCATTACCGCGTTCATGGCTACGGTAGTCAAAACCGCCGCATTCGCCGCGTTTTACCGCTTGTTCTCCATGGCCTTCGGCCCCGCAGAAAGTTTTTGGAGCCTCTCCATCGCCGTCGTGGCCGCCCTCACCATGACCGTCGCCAACCTGACCGCCCTGTTCCAGACCGACTTCAAGCGCATGATGGCTTACTCGTCCATCTCCCACGCAGGCTACCTGCTGCTGGCGATATTGGCCCTCGGCACAGCGGGCAGCGACCGCGCCATGATGTTCTACCTCCTCTCCTACTCCATCGCCACCATCTGCGCCTTCGGTGCCTACATCGCGGTGGCCGAGCCGAGTGGCAACGGCTCCTTCGCGGCTTTCAACGGCCTCAGCCACCGGCAGCCCCTATTGGCCGCCGTGCTGGCCATCTCCATGCTCTCGCTCGCTGGCATACCGCCTACGGCGGGTTTTTTCGGAAAATATTTCCTCTTCACGGCAGCCTTCGCCAAATATCCTTGGCTCGTCGTGCTGGCCGTCATCAACTCGGCCATCTCGATTTACTACTACTTCAAAATCATCATCGCCATGTATTTCAGCCGAGACGAAGAAATGTCGACTGACGCAGTGACGCTCCCTTCGAGCGTCCGCTGGGTAGTGCTGGCTGGCCTTCTGCTCATCATCTTGATGACGCTGATGCCCGGCAGCGTGTACGCAATCATCTGAGACTCCAATATTTTCGTAAAAACTTAGCCGCCCACGCCGCTTGACTTGTCATGTCGTAACGAAGTGGAGACATCTACACAAGCCAGGCCCAGTTCAGAAACCTCGGCCAAGAGATACCAGCAAACTTGGGTTGTGTAGATGTCTCCACTTCGTTACGATATGACAAGTCAAGGGGAGGCTAAGTTTTTCTTTTTCACCCACCTGCTTTTTTAAAAATGAAATCTATCCAAACACTTACCCTGCTCGCGCTCGCTACGCTCTTCTTTTCTTGTAAACAAGACGCGAAGCAAACAGCCACCACCACTCCTCCTGTCGCACCCGAAACCACCACGCCAACCACCGCCCAACCGGAGTCCTACCTGTACGTGGCCACAGTGGACAAACTCAATCTCCGCGACCAGCCCAACAAAGCGGGCAAGGTACTGGCGCAATTTGCCGAGGGCGAAATCATGGAAGGCACCGGCCAAGTCTCGGCCAACAAGGAAGAGGCCACGCTGCGCGGCATCAGTTGGACAGAGCCGTATTTTGAAATAAAATACCCCACACCCGGCCAGCCCACTGGCTGGGTCTACGGCGGCGCACTGTTCACCATCTACATCGGCCAACGCACCAGCAGCCCTGACATGGGCAAACTCGGCCAGTTGAATGCCCACCTCAAAACCTTGAACACGAAGCAGTTGGAAAGCGGAAAAAAGGCTTGGGACTTCGTGAAAACCAACTTCGCCAGCACCACCGGCTCCACCGCGGACGCGGCGTTTATCCTGCTGGAAAAATTCCTTTCCCGCATGGAACATGAGGGCGAGTACTACAAACTCACCGAGGATTTCAAGTGGGCCGAGAGCGACTACGAAGCCATCAGCAACGAAACTTTTGACACGAATAAGTACCCGCACACCAAAAAGATTGCCCAGAACGGCTTCCGCTTAGAGACAGGTGAAGGCATGATATTCCCTATTGTTGACATAGCAAAACTGGCCGAATTCTTTGTCGGCAAAGCCACGCCGCCCATGAAAGCCTACATCGAGCAGGAACTTCTGGAGCAAAAAGATCAGGCTTGGAGCGATGGTGGCATCATCATTTCGTTAGAAAAACTCGCTGACCGGGGCGCGTGGTGGGA
This sequence comes from Saprospiraceae bacterium, assembly GCA_043718855.1. Lineage (GTDB taxonomy): Bacteria > Bacteroidota > Bacteroidia > Chitinophagales > Saprospiraceae > M3007. The sequence goes on from JAYSUY010000169.1 coordinate 5,711, forward strand.
GCGGTTTAACCGCGAAAATCCTTACTTCCCGCTGCACAGCCAAACCATCGAATCGGAACGCTGGCCGCGCTTGGTACTCGTGAACGGCTCAGATAATTCACCCACCTATGACTCTGAAAGTCAGTTGATTACCGAAGAATATAAAAAGGCGTGGGCTTACATCCAGCAGAAATACCCTGGCACTCACCTGGCTGCCTCGACCAAACAAATCGCCGACCTATGCGCCGCAGAAGGCTGGAAGCGCACCAAAAAAGTGGAGGATTTTCAGATGAAATTCGTGGAATCCTACAACCAGTGAGCACAGTGCCGGGGCGACTCGAAGCGGCGTA
>JAYSUY010000170.1:0-6037 GCA_043718855.1 Saprospiraceae bacterium
TCTCGGTCATCCAGAACAGCGGGATACCCAAGAGCGGTTTTACGGTGTAGGTGATGACTTGCCCGGCGTAGATTTTTGTCAAAAAATCAGGGTCGGAAGTGACTTGAAAACCCATGTGTTCGGGGGTTATTTTTTTCAAGTTGTCAGGAGTGGAGAAAAAATCCCAGGCTTCTGCTACCGTGATCGGCAGCCGCTGGACGCGCTTCAATGTGTGGACGGACATAATGGTTGGTTGAATTTTGTATTGTACCTTTGATCAAAACACTCAACAAAATGCGCATCGGTTTGATGTCTGACACCCATTCTTTTCTGGATGAAAAGGTGTTTCACTACTTCGAGGAGTGCGATGAGGTGTGGCATGCCGGAGATTTTGGCAACCTAAAATTAGTACAGCAACTCCAAGCCTTTAAGCCGCTGCGCGGCGTGTACGGCAACATTGATGGGGCAGAAATCCGGGTAGAAATGCCGCTTGACTTGCGTTTTGAGTGTGCTGGAGTACCCATCGTGATGACCCATATCGGCGGCTATCCGGGCCGTTACGAGCCACGCGTCCGGGATTTGCTGCGGGCCGACCCGCCGAGGGATGGCATTTTCATCAGCGGCCACTCGCATATTTTGAAGGTGATGCCCGACAAGGTGGGCCAGTTCCTGCACATCAATCCCGGTGCTTGTGGCAACGAGGGCTGGCACAAAGTAAAAACGCTCGTCCGCTTCACACTCGAAGCAGGGCGCATCGGTGACTTACAAATTATCGAACTTGGCAGCCGGGGCATTCGGGCTGGCAATGAAAAAATGTCCTAATTTTGCCCTCCACTTTGGGTTCCGTAGTTCAACGGATAGAATAGAGGTTTCCTAAACCTTAGATATGGGTTCGATTCCCGTCGGGACCACAACCAATGTTTCAACGCACTGATTTCGACATAGTTAGAATATATGGGTGTCGTTTGGGGTGTCGTTTCACGGAAAAACCCCGCTCCCGCATGAAGCCAGAGCGGGGTTTTCTTCTTTTGCCTATTAGCCTGCTGCAAAAGTTATTTGAGGAATGGATTTTTGATTTCGAGCCTATCGTCAATGACCTGCCCGTTCTTCATATCTTCAGAAAAAAGTATTGAGCATTCGGCGGCTAGCGCAGCAGAGATGATGAGGCTATCGTAAAACGAAAACCGGTATCGTGCTGCGATTCGCTGAGCCTCCCGAACAGTGGCTGTCACATTGGTAAAAACGTGAAAATTTTGGCAAACTTCTTCTGTGACCTGACCTACCTCATCCCACGTTTGGTGAAACTTGCGGAATAGGGTGTTCGACAATTCCTGCAAAACCTGTGTGCTGATCCATGCGTCAGGGCTTTGCGCTAGTGCAACAGCCACACTTTGCTTCTCCGGTTCTGTTGAGGCGTAACAGTAAACCAGCACATTCGTATCGAAAAAGCATTTACCGCTCATTGGCTTCTTCCCGATTAAATTTGAAGCCTCGTGTGTCCAACTGTATGGCAGTAAACGTTTTGCGCTGAACAGGAGCGGTGGGCGCAGTCACTTTGACTTGGCCTATTAGATAAAGCCGAATAATCTTCATCCGCTCCAACTCTCTCAAAAGAGTCAAAGCGTGTTCGTGGAGCAATTCGATTTTGAGCGTCATGGCAGACTGATTTTAATTTGATGCAAAGTTAGCATTAGGCTACTCCCCATGCAAGCGGGGCATCCTGATCACTCAGGAGGCCCCGCTTGCATAGAGCATTTGTCACTGTACCATGCTTACATCTTGAAGTGCGGGGCTGGGTTTTTCCCGCCAGCCTTCACGATTTCGAGTCGCTTTTTGAACTCCAACGAAAGTTCGTCTTCCTTGCGGGCATAAATTTCGTTGAGCGCGATGAGTGTGTTCAGGTCGTTGCCATCCAGGCTCTCGGCTTTCTGGAAGTGCGGCAAGGCCTGGTCGAAGTAGGCCAACATCTGGTCGTTGAGTTGCTTGTAGCGTTTCAGGCCAGCCGAAGTGTTGTCCGTGTTGTTCATTTCGGTGGTGAGTCCAGCCGCCTTATTGTAGTACATCGCGCCCATCATGTAGTGACCATCGGCGGATTTGGGGTCGCGCTGCGTGGCTTGGGTGTAGTACTTCTGGGCTTCGGTGAAATACTCGGCAGCCTTCGCCTCGTTTTTGGCCGTCACTTCGCGGGCTTGCAGGTCGTCGTACACCCGGCCGAGGTTGACGTAGAGGCTGGCATTGGTCGGCTCCTTGTCGATGGCTTTTTTTAGGCTGGTCACTAATTCGTCCAATTTGCCTTCTTGCAGGTAGGTATTGATCTGAGCGAACAGCAGCCCGGTGTTGTCTGGGAATTTGGAAATGCCCTCAGCCAGTATCTTTTTTGCACCTTCTTTGTCGCCGCTCTCCGTTTTCAGGGCGTACAGTGCTTCGTAGATTTCGGCTTTGTCGGTGCCTTTTTTGTACAGCACTTCGTAGTACTTGATGGCCTCGGCGGGCTTTTTGGCGTACTGGGCAGCCAAGCCCGTGAAGTACACCTGATCGTCCATTTTTGCAGCCTCATCCAGCAGACTTTTCTGGCCGTTGGCTTTCAGCAGGTCGTGGCTTTTGATCGCCGCCTCCGATGACAGCAGGGATTTTTCATACTCAGCAGCTTCAAACTTGATGACCCCGATGTTAATCAGGTAGGCCTGTACTTCGCCGATGCCTTTCAGCGCGTCGGTTTTTTCGTACTTTTTGGTGCTGATTTCGATGGCCTTGGCATAGGCGTTGAATGACTCCAGTGCGTCGTTGTCGCCCGTTATTTTCGAGTTCGGGTCAAACTGCCGCTTCGCCATGTCGCGCTGCAAAGTGGTGTTGTAAATTTCGCCCTTGCTGAGCCAAGCCGATGGGAGGGCTTGTGCGTCAGGCAGTTGGAGGGCAGCATCAATTTTTTGCTTGGCTTCTTCCAACTTCCCGGAGTTGCCTGCCGGGTCGATATTGTAGCTGGTGAGGGCTTTGCCCGCTTGCTTAGCGAGTTTAACGCCGTCTTCCTGTGCGGTAGCGGCGAAGGTGATGAGCAACAGGCCCGCGAGGGCGAAAAGAAATTTTTTCATCGTTTTCGACAAAAATTTAAGACAGTTTTGAAAATTCAAAAGTATAGACGTGGCCATGTATGGAAAGATTTCAAACAGGTAGTTAAACCAAGTTTGGAGATTGGGCGAGGTAGTGATTGGGTGATCCTTCCACTCCATTGGCCGGGCAAACTTACCACGTTTTCCAAAAAACAGGGGCGATGCTGCAAAAATCGAGTTGTGACGGATTCTGGCGCATTTTGCGCCTACAGCCCGCAGCCATGAAGGGTACCTTTGAGGCTATACGTCACCACTAAATTTTCAATTTGATGAAAAAAATCCTTACTCTCGCCTTGTTCTGCTTTGCTGCTCGCCTTGTGGCACAGACAGATACTGTGCCGCCGACTGCTGTTTGCATCAATGGGCTGGCTATCGAAATCGCCCCATCCGGGCTGGTCGCACTCTGGGCATCCGACTTCCTGCTATATGCCGAAGATAATGTGACACCATCTGCTCAATTGAAAATCGCTGTGCGGAAAAAAGGCACTGGCATGGGCTTCCCGCTGGACATGGCGGGCAACCCAATTGGCGGTGTCACCTACGATTGCAGCGAACTGGGCAATCAAGTGGTGGAAATCTGGGCGCAAGACCTTGCAGGCAATGCAGCGTGGTGTGAGGCAGCACTCCAAATACTTGATAACCAAGTCAATTGCGCCGTCACTGACTATTGGTTAATGATGTGCGCCAAAGCCATGTGTTCTGGTCAAGCAGTACCCGAACCTACTTTCCGTTTCTATCGGGCTGCCACTCCAACCACGCCAGTGCTAGACCATTTCTTTCTCGGCGATAATAATGGATGCAAGGAAAAAGGATGGTCTGGGCCATTCCCTGGCACGATCGAACTATCGACCCAGTGGGACGACAACCCGCTCGCCGGAAGCGTATCTACCAGCGATTTAGTGTTGTTGAGCAAGCACATCAATGGCGAACTACTTTTCACCGAGACTTGGCAGTGGATTGCCGCTGATGCCGACCGCAACGGCAAGGTAGAACCGGCAGACGTGGTGGAATGCCGGAAAATCGTACTCGAACTACCCCACAACATCCAACCCTGGCGTTTTTTTTCCGAAACCCACATATTCCCGTCAGGAGACCCGCTCAGCCAGCCCATCCCTGATTTCTATGGTATTACCGCAGAGAACATCAAATGGCAGATGGGGCCTTACAACTTCTTGGGTGTCAGGGTATGCGACCTGACCTGCAATCCAGTCTCTCCCACCGCCGACCCATTTTCCAAAAACGCCTTCGTAGCCCCGCCCACCCCGAACCCCACATCAGACGGTGCGGTGTTCCGCGTGTTTTTGGCGCAGCCAGAGACCCTGCGCCTCGAAGTCTGCGACCTCGCGGGCAGGGTGCTGTACCGCTCCGAAGCGGCGCAAACTGCTGGTGATGTAGTGTTGGAATTACCTGCCGAGGCGATGCCGCAAGCGGGTATGTATGTGTGGCGTGTGGCGGCTGGCGAGCAGGTAGCGAGCGGGAAAATTCTCAGAGATTAATGGAGTTTGAAGAATTGAGTTTGAAGTTCGGAGTTTGAAGTTCGGCTTCGGGCCGTAGGCGGCACAAATCTCTGAGCAGCGCCAACTTCAAACTTCAAACTCCGCACTTCAAACTCTAAACTCTAATACGCCACCGCAATCACCCCTGTACCTTCAAAATCTTGTATTTCGCCACCCTTGCTGTACAGGATGCACCTGAATGCTACCGACATTTTCCGAGTATTTTGCCCCTTCTCGTTCTGCTCGTAAGGTTCGGTAGAGGTCACGATGAACTGTGCGTCGGCGTTTTGCTTCCCCTGGTCACTCCGCCACACAACACCCTGCTGGTCAACCCACTGAATGGCTACCCGGCCCAGTTGAAATTGGTCGCCGATGATGATGGTCTGCACCGAATACACAAAATTGGGTGTCAAAAAAGGTTTGTTCAAATTGGCAGTACCCGTGGCCCGAGCCGAGGCCGTGAAGCCGCTGACATCCGTGACCGTGACCGCGTACTGGTCATCAAACTTGGATTCGAAGTATTGAGGTGCCGTGATGGATGTATCCGGCGACCAGCTGTAATCGACCACAGGCGAGCCAGTCGTGATTGCCTGGATTACTTTCTCTACAAACAGGCTGTCTGGCACCAGCCCGATCTGTACGGAAGGAAACGCTTCAGAATTTTGCATATCAATCGTACGGCGTACCAGAGCAGACTGCACTTCGGTTTTGGGTACCAGCGAAGTCAACTCAACCGCTACGGGCTTGAGGTTCAGAAAATCGCGCACCACCACATTTCCCGAAGCAGTGTCAGTCAAGTTGAAATGCCAGATATAGCCCTGAAACGCAGCGGTGTCCGTAGCCGTAAAAGTGGTGCGGTAAATCGTCCCGACCTGCCCGCCGCTGCCCGCCGCATATTCAAACTCGCCCTCGTGGAAAGCCTCCCCCGGCAGCACCTCGCTGCCCTCGTTCACATTGCGAAACTCAAACCGCACACTGCCCGGACACACCTCCACCGGCTGGCAGCCCACACGGGCAAACGTGCCGCTGAACACCAGCACCTCATTCGTGTCCCGGCCAAAATCCGTGTACAGGTACACCTCCTTCAGCCCGGCGGTGAGCGTACTGATGCTGTCGAGCGATTTCACCGAAAACACCGTTGGCTCCGTCACATCGGGCGGAAGCGGGGTCTTTTGGCAAGCCGACCAGAGCAGCGCAGACAGTAGCATCGCCCCCAGCACGCTGCGCTTTGCTGTCGTTATATTGTTCATGTTCAATGTGTTGTTACAAAAATTACCAAATCCGGTATCGCAAACCGATATCCACGCTGGGCCGCCACCCGGTGGCGCGAGGCTCCTCGGGGACAATCGGGGGCAGAACATCCAGCGGAAACAGCACCGCCCGCAGCGACACCGACCACCGCCCGCGGTGCCATCCAGCCCCAGCCATTGGGCTGAGCCATGTCTGGCGGTACGG
>JAYSUY010000018.1:0-2489 GCA_043718855.1 Saprospiraceae bacterium
CCCAGATTCCGTTCGGAACCCTCGGCCAAGAGATGTCGGGGAACTTGACTTGTGCAGATGTCTCCACTTCGTTGCGACATGACAAGTTAAGGGGGCTAAGTTTTTACGCCTATTTTTGAAAACCACCCTCCATCGTCCACCATCCACCATCCAAGAAAAATGGTCATTCAGATAGAAAAGAACATCCGCGCCGAACACCAAACGGCCATCCTCGAAAAACTAAAAGCCGCCGGTTTTAAGGCCATCGAAGTCAACACCCAAACCGCCCGCTACATCATCAGCGTCGGTAAAGCGGCGGTAGACATCCGCAGCATCGGCCAACTTCAGGGCATCTGCGACATCCACCGCGTAACCGACGAATTCAAACTCGTCAGCCGAAAATGGCGTGTGGAAGACACCGAAATTGACCTCGGCGACGAGGTGAAAATCAACCGCCAGAGCCTGAGCATCATGGCCGGGCCGTGCAGCATAGAATCGGAGGCGCAAATCCGTACGGTCATCGCGCACCTTCAGGCCAACGACATCCGCATTTTTCGGGGCGGGGTGTTCAAACCGCGCAGTTCGCCATACGCGTTCCGAGGTTTGGGCATCGAAGGCTTGAAGTTGTTTTCCGCGCTCTGCCGCGAGGCGGGCATCAAAATCGTGACCGAAGTCATGGAGATTTCACAAATCGAACCGATGCTGGAGTATGTGGATATTTTTCAGGTGGGCACACGCAACGCGCAGAATTTCAACCTGTTGGATGAACTGGGAAAGGTGGATAAACCTGTGCTGCTCAAGCGCGGCATGTCGGGTACCATCGAGGAATTGCTCCAAGCGGCGGAGTACGTTTTTTCAGCGGGCAACGAAAAAATTATCCTCTGCGAGCGCGGCATCCGTACCTACGAAAACGCCTACCGCAACACGCTCGACCTGAACGCGGTGCCGATTTTGAAAGAAAAAACCCACCTGCCGGTCGTGGTTGACCCCTCGCACGGCATGGGCATCCGGCGTTTTGTGGAGCCGATGGCGCTGGCGGGCATCATGGCCGGGGCCGACGGGGTGCTGGTGGAAGTACACGAAACCCCAGAAAAAGCGGCCTCTGACGGGCAGCAAACCTTAAATTTTGAGGAAGCCGAGCGGTTTTATGGACGGGCAAGGGCGGCATACGCGCTGCGGGCGGAGTACTGACGTGGGAGGCTGTTTCATCCGACGAATTTGTCGTCGGATGAATGGATTTTCGCACTCATTTCTACTTCTTCCAAATCACCTGAACCGCTTCCACTCCTGCTGCATCACATAGTTGGCCACCCAGCCGTAGGCAAAAAGTCCGATGGCAAACACCATCAGCAAGCCCGGCATGAACAAACTCAGCGCACCGACCACGCCCAGCGCAGCGGCATACCAGCCGAGATTGCGCCGCGCCTTCGTGCCTTCAGGTACAGAGAAAAATCCGCCGACAGGGATCAGCATCAGCATGGACACAAGGCCCGCCATCCATACAATTTGGCCTATATTTTCGGGTAAAAAGTAGCCTGCAAGTAGCAGCACTAACCCTAAGGCGAGCAGACAGCCCACCCAGTTGGAACCCTTGCGCTCATCATCGTCGAGGGCCAAGTTGCCCACTGGATGCAGGCGAAGGAACAGGTTGCTCACCGGTTTGCCGATCCAAGTGGAGTAAGCAAACAAGATGTATAGCCCAAATAGCCCCATGCCGATCATGCCCGCCACGCCGCCCATCTCCGACATTTTCCGCAAAAAGCGGCTGCCAAAATAGAAGGCGATGATAATGCCCCACTGCGCGGTGGAAGACATTTTGTCCATCCACAAGAAGTACTTGAGCAGCACCCGGTAGATCAGGTTTTTGCCCTTGATGGCTTCCTTTAAGCCTGATTTGGCGTGTTCGAGGTTTGGATTGAGGCGCAGGGCTTCCTTGAACGAAGCGATGGCCTCATCGTAGCGGTCTTGTTCCACAAAAACCCAGCCCTGGTTGGCGTGGGAGTAGGGATCACCGGGAGCCTTGTTGAGCGCGTAGGCTAGCGTCTCAGCGGCTTCGCTCGTGCGGCTCAGTTTCACCAAGGCTCGGCTGCGCAGGTTCACGATGTCCACGTCATCAGGACTGATGGCCAAGCCCCGGTCGGCAGCGGCGAGGGCGGCTTCCCATTTTTCGTCGTACAGTTCGATCTCACCCAGCAACTCCCAAAACGGCGCGTAACCGGGATCAATCTGCTGGCCGGCTTGGAGCGTCTGGCGGGCTGCCCAAGTATCCTGTGTGAGGAATTGGGCACGGGCCAGCAGCAGCAGCAACCACGGATTTTCTGCATCCTGCGCCACCGCCTGGCGGGCCAGTTCCAGCCCCTTGCCAAACTCCTTGGCCGTCAGGTTGCAAGTCGCCAAAATGCCCAAGCCGATGGGATGGGTAGGTTCGAGGGTCAATGCCCTGCGGGCTTCAGCCGCCGCGTCGTGGTTGCGGCCTTGTTGCAGCAGCAGAAAAGCGCGTTCGAGGTGTT
>JAYSUY010000171.1:0-6032 GCA_043718855.1 Saprospiraceae bacterium
CGCAGCCGCTTCCGATAGCAGCCACCGTGTCGACTACGGTGCCGGGCTGTGTGTAAATTTTACCCCCAATGCTGACGGATTCGCCTGCGCAGAACGCGATGGTTTGGGCGCGCGTGAGCAGCGGCAGACGGTTGAGCGTGTAAGTCACGATGGTGTCGCAGCCACTTCCGGTGGCGGCCACCGTATCCACTACGGTGCCGGGCTGTGTGTAAATTTTACCCCCGATGGTGACCGACTCACCTGCGCAGAACGCGACGGTTTTGGCACTGGTGGGCAGCGGAACGAAACTCAGTTGGAGCGTCAGCGTGCTGTCGCAGCCGTTGACGGCGGTCAGCATTTGGGTGTAGGTGCCGCCCGTCGTGTAGGTTTTTCCGTTGATAATGAAGGGTTTACCTACGCACTGGGTGGCGGTGAGGGTAGCGGTGGGGCTGAGTTTTACCACGACGGTCACGCTGTCCAAGTTGGTGCAGCCGTCGGCAGTGCTGGCGGCGAGGTAGTACTTCGTAGTGCTCAGCGGCGAGGCGGTGGGGCTGGGGCAGGCCGTGCAACTGAGGCCAGCGGCGGGCGACCAGTTGTAAGTGGCGAAGGCTCCGTTGGTGCTGAACGTGAGCGGTGTGCTTTTGCCCGCGCAGATGCTCCGGTCGCTGCCCAGGTCGAGCGTAGGCGCGGGAGTGGTTTGCACCAAAACCGTGTCGTGCTGGATGCCGCCGCAGCTGTCGGTGACCTCCACCGAGTAGGTGCCGGGGCCGAAGGCGGTGAAGATGCGGTCGGTGCTGCCGTCCTGCCAGCGGTAGGCGGTGAAGCCCGCGCCCGCATCGAAGCTGCGCACGGCGTTGATGCAGGCCGACACGTCGGGGCCGAGGTCGAGTTTTTGATTCGTAGCACCCTTTACGTCCACCGCAACTTCTGCTAGGTAGGTACAAACGCGGCGTAGGCTGACATCATCAATGGCAAAGTCGTTGCCGCCGCTGGCCGCGTTGAGGTCGGTCAGCACGATGTCGAACTGGGTGTCGGCACTGGAGTTGATGTTGAACCCGAAGGGCTGCCACACGCCGACGGCATTTTGGCCGCCCAGCAAATTGAAGGTAGCCCGTACAGTGCCATTCACTTTTACCTCAATGCGCGGTGGGCTGCTGGGGAAAGCCATAGCGCCCCAGAGATCGAAGCGGTAGTTGGTATTGGCCTCTACCGGCACGGTTTGCCGCCAGAAAAATTGGGCTGAGCCTTGTGTGCTGCCGTCGATCATCATCATCAGGTTGTCAGCCGAAGGCGAGTGGTCGAACGGGATTTTCCACTGGCCGTTGAAGAGCGTGGGGTTGGCAGTCACGTTGTAGGTGCCAAAGCCTGTTATATTGGCTGTGTACTGACTGGTGAAACCTGTGTTTCCCTGACTAAAATCGCCATTTTGGATGTTTTCTGGCCCGGGCTGTGTGGCAGTGAGGAGGTAAGCGGTGGTAGTGGCGGGTGTGGCAACGGGATTGGCGATGCTGGGGTTGCTGAGGCCAGCAGTGGGTGTCCAAGTGTACGAAGCGAAGCCCGGCGTAGCTTGCAGTTGCACGGATGCGCCTTTGCACACCGCCGTGAATGGGGGGTCTATGGAGAGGTTGAGTTCCGGGCAGGCGCAGGGGGTGACGCAGTAGGTGGTGGCATTGGCCGAGGTAACTTTGGCGGTCGCGTTTACGGTCATGGGCGTAGGGCCGCTGCTGGACACCGTGTAGTCCCGCTTGTTCTGGATTTTGGTCATCGACACGCCTTCGATGCTGAGGGGCTGCACGAAGCCGCAATTGGTGTTGGTATTGCCTTGTTGGTCCAGTTTGAGCAGCAGCAGGGCATTGGGCGCGTAGCTGTCTGACGACATGGTGAGGTACAAGTAGCCGTTGCGCTCCATCACGTTGCGCACGATGTTTTTTCCCGAAATGCCGAGCCGCCGCCCCCACTGCACGGTGCCCTGCTTGTCTATTTTGATGATGAAACCAAAGTTGAAATTGCCCAATGCCGGGCTGTACAGGTTGCCCACCACGTAGTAGCCGGTTGCGGTAGGCACGATGGCCGAGGCTACTAAGCGGGCGAGGTTGCTGCCCACGATGTACTGGCGCGTCCACTGCACATCGCCTGTCAGGCTGGTTTTAGCCACCACCAAATCGGTAGGCCCGTCCAGATACACATCAAAACCGTTCAAATCACCCGAAGCCACCACGACCAGATCATTGCCGTCCACGATGGGCTTTTCCGGGTACATCCGGGTGGCACCAGCCGAGTTGTCCGAGATGATGGAGTTCTGCCACTGGAAAGTGCCGGTAGTCGCATCGTGGGCAAAAACCGCTGCCCGGAAGTCGCTGGAAGAAGTGTAGTACCGTCGGCACGCACCGTACAGCACCCCGTTGTGGAGAGCAGAGTAGTAATCACCGCCCTCGCCTTCCAAGTTGTACCCGCTGATGAAGCCCGTGTTTTTGTTGATCCGGGTCAGTTGCGTTCTGCCCGAATTGGCCAACCCGCTGACCACGCAGTTGTTGGCATCCAGCGCGTGTATCTGGGTGTAGAACGCGCCCGGCATCAGGCGTATCCAAGTGAACGTTTGGGTCGTGAGGTTGTACCTGAATACTACAGCAACGAGGCTGCCCAGCGCAAGGGGTTCTGCTTGTGCTGTGCCGATCAGGTCGCCCGAAGCGTCCACGAACATATCCCTGATCTGATGCACGTCGGAGCCAAAGCGGAACGCTCTGGCCCATTGCGCCACGCCGCCCTGATTGAAGCGCACGATCACCGTGCTGTCGTTGCGCAGACCGGTGGCAAAAAAGTCGCCGCTGGGGTGTGGGTAAATGCCTGGCAAGGTGCCACCCATGTTGTTCAGCGAGCGGATGAACGTGTTGTCGCAGCCCTCCGTAGGGTCGCCGTTCTGCCGCACTTCTACTGCTGTGCAAAGTGTGTTGTCGCAGCCGGTGCCCGTCACCCGAAGGCAAACGGAGTACGAGCCGGTCGCCGGGAAAGTGTAGGTCAAATCTGTGGTGGTGGCTGCGGTCGTATTGTCCACCGACCAAACATAACTCGTTGCGCCTGTGCTGCTGTTGGTGAAAGTGACTGCCGTGCCGTTCACAATGATGGGCGGCACCGAGAAAACGGCTTGCGCGTCGCAGATCACCTTCACCTGCACCGAGTCAGCTGCATCGGCGCAGCGCGTCGGGTCGTTGCTGATGGCTCGGAATTTTACCCAAAATGTACCCGTTGCCGTGAAGGTGCGGGAGGCAGTGAGCGCAGTGGAAAACGGCGCGGCATTGTCCACGTTCCAAGCGTAGTTATTTGAATTGGAGGCCGTTGCCGAAAAATTGAGCGTCGTGCCGATGGTAATCGTTTGCGGACCAGCGGGTGCGGTGATGCTCGCCGCCAGTGGCGCTGGGCAAGGCGTAGCACAGGAGAGGCAACCCAGCAAACTGCTGCGCACGTTGGTGACAAACCAGTTCATGCGCTCGCTCTGGCCCTGCGTGAATTTGGAGAAGCACGACAGCGAGGAGTAGTCCATGTAGTCTTCGCCCAAGTCCGGCACATCGGTCGTGAAGGGGTTGTTGGCCGTAATGTCGTCTGTGTCAGTATCGCAGGAGTTGGCGTTCGGGTTGCAGAAAGAGAAGAGGGTCTGGTCGGGCGGCGTATCGCATACCCGGTCGCCCTGTTGCAGGCAGTCGTCGTTTCCGCAGCCGCCCTGAAAGGTGTGGTAGAGGCCCAAGTAGTGGCCCATCTCGTGTACCAGCACACCAGAGTTGGCTTGGCTGGAGCCAAAATACGCGGCCTCCATCACGATGCCATCCACCGCCGAGCCGTGCGCGCCGGGCAGGTAAGCATAGCCGATCACGCCGTTGCCGCTGCTGCTGCTGTTGATGGCCGCCACCACCCAGATGTTGATGTAACAGGTTGGCTTCCAGCGGTTCAGGTTTTTGAGTGCGAGGTCTTGGTTGTCTAAGTCGAATGATGTGAGCGTCGACTGGTCGCGGGTGATACCCGTCGTCAGGTTGCCCTGAGGGTCGCGCTGGGCGAGGCAGAACTGCACGTCGGTGTTCACGCCCGTGCCGAAGGTGGCGTTGAAGGAGGCGTTCAGGTGGGCAATGCCCTGCTCCACCTGCGCGTCGGAAATATTTTCGGCACCGCCGTTGTGGACGATGTGTACCACCACCGGCAGGGTACGCAGGGCGGCGTGCTCGGCCTGCGGCGCAGCGCGGCGTTTTAGGGCAGCGCGGTAGGCGGCCTCGTCGTGTTGTGTTTGTGCTTCACGGAATTCGGGGTGCTGCTGGTGCTGCTGGTCGGTGGCGCAGCCGCTGAACACCGCGTCGTCGGTCTTTTGGGCAAAAACAGTGGCGCAGAGGAGGCAAAAAAAGAGGAGAAGGGGGGTGATTTTTTTCATAACTTTTGGATGTGGTGAGTGGTAGTTGACCTGCAAAGAACGGGTATTGGGTCGGTTTCGGGTAGCTCCGCTGAAGCGATAAAATGTTACCTGTGTTTCCCTTTTTTGTTTCAAAGAATCCGGTTTGGCCAAAATCCGACATACCGTGTGTGCTGTAGTGTCCGTCGCAGCCATTCCAAAAGCGGTATCTGCTGAAAAAAATTCGGGTTGAGCGGAGTTTCTTAGTTTTGCGCGGCCTTTCCGGGCCAAGCGACTCATAGTGGTAAACAGTAAATCAAAAGCCGCAAGGGGTTTCCTAAAAATTAGTTCATTTCATTTTTGGGATAAATCGCTGATTTTGAGACCAATACCTGATAACTAATAACCAGTAACTACTACATAAATGTCCTCCTTCAAGACGCTTAACAACATCGCTGGGTGGTTGGTATTCGGCATTGCCGCCATTGTGCTGGGCTTAGCCGCCGAACCAACAGGCAGCCTCTGGGACTGCGGCGAGTTCATCGCTGGTGCCTACAAACTGCAAGTAGTGCACCCGCCGGGTGCGCCCGTGTTCCTCATCGTAGGCCGCCTGTTCACTTGGGTAGCCAGTATGCTTTCCGACAATCCTGCCAACATCGCTTACTCCGTCAACCTGCTCTCGGCACTCTGCACAGCAGCGACAGCCCTGTTTGTCTGCTGGAGCACGACCATACTCGCCCGGCTGATGCTGGTCGGTCGTGGTGGCGAACCTCTTGGAGGTCAGGCTATTGCCGTGTTGGGCGCAGGCATTGTTGCTGGTTTGGCAACAGCCTTCACCACTTCCATCTGGTTTTCTGCTGTAGAAGGCGAGGTGTACGCCATGTCCACGTTTTTCACAGCCATGACGCTGTGGGCTGTACTAAAATGGTACTACCTGCCCGACGTGGCGGATACCGACCGCTGGCTGGTGTTTGCCATCTACTCAGCAGCACTCTCCATCGGGGTACACTTGCTGAGCCTGCTCACATTCCCTGCGCTGGCGATGTTTTACTACTTCAAAAAATCTAGAAAACCGACCATACTCGGGACACTGATTGCTTCCTTGATTGGGGTGGTAGCCATCGTGCTGATTCAAAAAGTCGTGATTGCGGGCATACCCGCACTGTGGTCAGCGTTCGACAAAACGATGGTCAATAGCCTCGGTCTGCCATTCTATTGGGGCATCATACCAGTGGCCTTGTTGTTTGGCGGAGCCATCTGGTTTGGCCTTGACCGAGCACAAAAAACGGGCAATGGATTGTTACAGCGCATCGTGGTGGCGCTCACTGTAGTGGTCATTTCGTACCTCTCGTATGGCGTGGTCATCATCCGTGCAGCAGCCAACCCGCCCATCAACATGAACGATCCCAGCGACCCGGTGCGCCTGTTGCCCTACCTCAACCGCGAGCAATACGGCGAGCGCCCGCTGCTGCGCGGCCCCAACTTCGATGTAAAAATACCGGAGCAAGTGGAGGACTATGTGCGGGAAGACCGCTGGGGCCGTGTAGGCGACCAGTACAAAGTAGTGGACGAAAAAGTAGACTACGAGTACAGCCCCAGCAGCGAGGTGCTGTTCCCCCGCATGAGCGACTACTCGCAGGGCCGCCCAGCGATTTACCGCCAGTGGATTGAGAAAAAACAAGGG